>JACZRM010000074.1 GCA_022576105.1 Chloroflexota bacterium
ACTTAACGATTATTGTTCTGGGCGGACCTGGGAAGCATTCCTCTTGGGTGCCAACTTTTGGGGGAACCACCCATTCTGTCACCAGGGAGATAATTCACCAGGGAGATAATTCACTGAAGAAATAAACGAAGAAATAAACTTCAGCCAACCCGGAACGGCCACTAAATAACGCCCCCTCGGTCTTCCTGCGCCCGACGAGTTTCACCTAATTGGTCCGTCATGACCGTTGGCAGCGGGCTGCAGCGGCATGGTAGATCGCCGCAGTACAGCCTTAACCCGGGCCACCAGTTCATCGGGCGAGAACGGCTTGGTTATGTAGCAATCCGCCCCAATTTCAATCCCAAGAATTCTGTCGTCCAACAGGTCCATCGCCGTGACCATGATGATGGGAACTCGCGAAAATTTGCGGATATGCTGGCAAGTTGTGAAACCATCCATCCCCGGCAAGCGATTGTCCAGCAGCACCAGAGCGGGGTAATTGTCTCTAAGAAAAACCAGCGCCTCTTCTCCGGACTCGGCCGACGGTACATCGTAGCCTTCCTTGCCCAGCACTAATTGAATTAGCTTGAGAATCTGAGGGTCATCTTCGACCGCGAGAATCGAGGTCCGGTCTCCTGTCATACTGACATCCTTCCGTTAAAACGTACCGACACAATATTTTGCCGCCCAAATTGTACCAAACTTTTTGACTGTAATCTCAAGTTTTCGACCAAATTTTGCCGGCGGGATTGAACTCGCTTTGAGGTCTAACTTCTCCCCACCGATTCACCATGTTCGCACCCTGTTCAATCCAAGGGCTTCCTCTACACTGGTCTTGAGTTTTTCCCATGCCCAAAGAGACGCGCACGCCTGGTCAGTAGCATCCGCTGCTCCAAACCGCTTCATGCAGTTCAAGAACATCCACATCAATAACCTGATCAATAAGCTTCGCCTCAGCACAAATTTTGAGCGCGCACAGAACATGATCAGAGTTGCCTCTCAATGACTTCTCGTCTGCCGGCCAGCTTGCCCCTGTTCATTGCCCTGTTGCTGCTCACTCCGCTGGTGATCAGTCCGGGCGCCTTTGCCCATTTTTCGGTCAGCAAGGCGGTCTATGCCCGGACGATAATCGAAATTTTAGGTGTGGTCTGGGTCCTACTAATGCTCAAGTCACCCAGATTTAGGCCAGCCCACTCCTGGGTGATTCTGGCCTTCACCGGCTATGTGGCCGCCTCGTTTTTGGCGGCGGTCTGGGGAGTCAACACAACCCACAGCATCTGGTCTACCTTCGACCGAATGACCGGGGTATTTGACTGGGCGCATTGGTTGCTGCTGGCAGTGGTCCTGATGTCGGTGGTGCGTTCTCGCGGCGGCTGGTGGCTATTATTGAACGGAATGCTGGGCATCACGCTGGTTCTGTCCTTGATTGCCTCTACCCAAGTCTGGGGGCTGTCATTCATACCGGCCATCATCGCCAAATGCCGGGTCGACGCCACCCTGGGCAACCCTTCATATCTGGCCCCCTTGCTGGTCATGTCGGTACTGGTGGCCGCTGGTCTTTTCACCAGGTCGCTGTCCAGCGGCACCCAGCCACAGGACGGAGACCTTCAGACAACCAGCTTGGACCAAACCCTGCCGCAAACCCTGCCGGGATTCTTGAATAACATCCAGGTCTGGCGAATATTCTGGCTGGCGGTAATCACTTTTGGGAGCCTGGTGCTGGTGTATACCGGCACCCGGGGCGCGGTGGTTGGACTGGCCGCCGGTGCTCTTGCCGTTCCGGTTGCTGTCTGCATTTGGGGCAACCGGGGTGCTCTCCGGCCGGTTACACTGGCGTCGGCGGGCGTTATGTTGACTGTCGGCGCCCTTTTCGCGGTGGACTACACTCTGGGGCTGCCCGCTGCGACTAACTGTGGCGACTATACCGCAACGGCCCGGATAACGGATCTGGCCGAAACCGGCATCAATGAATCCTCCCTGGCCCTGCGATTGTCCTCTGCCCGGGCCGGTCTGCTGGGGTTTTTGGACCGTCCAATCTTAGGATGGGGCCCGGAAAATTTTGGATACGCTTTTGACCAGCATGTCGAACCACAGATTTTCCAGCAGGGCAGCTTTGTCATGGACAAGGCCCACAATCAGGTTGTAGAGGAATTTACCACCAAGGGCCTGGTGGGCGGGCTGGCCTTCCTGGCGATGTGGGCCGCTCTGGTCTGGGCGGTAGTACGCCGCCGCAGGCCGGTCCAGGAGGAGATTCTGGCGTACGCAATCCTGGGGGCATTGACCGCCTATTTCGTTCAGAACCTGTTCCTCTTCGACACTCCCAGCGCATTGCTCTGGTGGGTTATTCTGGCGGCGTGGGTGGCCTGGCAGGAAAAAGAAACCCCCAGCCGCGACCCGGAAACCCAGGCAAACAATCCCATCTGGCGCCCGGGTTATTTGCGACCGGCAGCCTTGAAAATTGGGGCAATGGCTTTTTCCAAGAAATGGGTCAGGAACACTGCGCCTCTGGTGCTGCTAGGCTTGTTGGGAATCTCGGTTTACTACTTCAACTGGCAGCCTCACCTGGCGGCGTACCGTTTTGGGCAGTCCAGCCAGCACGCAATGCCCCACGACGAGAGGCTGGCCCTGGCCCAACAAAGTTTTGCCACCTTTCCTCAAATGGCCAATCAACCGCGCCGGTTAATGCTACTTAACATGCTCCGCAATTGGGAATATCTGGACGCCGAGGAAAGAGGGCGGGGGATTGAATTTTTTGCCGCCGAGGGTGGCATTGCGCTGAGAGAGGATTCGCACAATGCCCCGATGTTGATCACCGCCATTCTGTTTATGCAGTCCACTGGACCCTCGGTAGAGGTCTTGGCCAGTGTTCAACCGATGCTCCAGCGGCTGGAGAAAATAGCTCCCAATCGGGCGGAGACCCACCAGCTGTTGGCCAACCAGGCATTGTTGGAAGGTCGGTACGCCGAGGCATTGGAAATTGCCGGCCGGTACCAGGACCGGGCGCCCGACACTGAACTATTCTTCGCCGGAATCGAGCGTGCCGCCGGCGAAGCGCTGAGGCGGAGTGGCGACTGACTCACCAGGCGGCTGATTCGCTGGGCCCGACTTTCTAACGAGCACCGCCGGTTATACCATCGGCCAGCGGGAGGGATACGACACGCCGGTCCTGCGCAGCAGGGCTTCTCCCAGCGACTGCACTTTCTGGATCAATTCCCACTCATCGACGAACACCGGCTGATGCGCCTCCACCACCACCCTGCCATCGACGATTACGGTGTGAACGCTTCTGCCGTCGGCGTTGTAGACCAGGCTGTTAACCGGATTGAATACCGCCCGCCACTCTGGGCGTTTGGTATCGAATAGCACCAGGTCGGCCTTCTTACCGACTTCAATCGACCCTATGTCATCGGCCAACCCCAAGGCTTCGGCCCCGCCGATAGTCGCCATTTCCAGGGCTGTTTCCGCGGGAATCATTCGCCAATCCCGGCGTCCATCCTTGTACAGCACCGCGATCAAGTACATCGACCGCATGGTCTCCAAGAGATTGGAATTGTTTCCCGCGTCGGTGCCCAGTCCCACCACCACGCCCTTTGCCAGCATCTCCGGCACCAGCCCAGATTGAGTCACACCGGCCGCTCCTTTCATTGCAGCAGTGGGGCAGGCAACTACCCTGGTGTTAGTCCGCGCCAGACTCTCTACTTCTTCCAGATTCAGGCCCAGAGCGTGAGCCAGCAGCACGTTGGGGCCAAGCACCCCGATATCCTCCAGGTACTGGGCCGGACGCCGACCATACTGGCCAATCCACTGCTCCAGGGCTTGGGGCGAGTAGTTGTGATGGGTTGTCAGGCCGGTGTGGTATCGATCGGCCAGATCCTTGGCTGCCCTTAGCAACTCGCTGCTGGCGTATTGCGGCGAGAAGGGCATGCTCCAGGCTTGCACCCGACCTTCCTGGGTGTTGTGGTATTGAACGATGGTCTGCTCGATAGTCCTGATGGCCGCGTCGGTTGCCGAAACCGGCAAGTTCAGAGGATTGGGCCGGTCAACGACGTGAGTCCCCACGATGATGCGGCACCCTGATTCCTGGTAGGCCTGCATACATCGGTCCAGGTGTTTGGTGCTGCCCGGGTCCAAGAAGGTGGTGGTGCCGTATTTCAGCAGTTCGGTGATCGCCAGCAGGGACGTGTAATACTCGTCTTCCTCATTCATTGCCGCCTGCAATCGGAAGACATTGGGCAAGTAGGCCGGGCCTAGATCGTCCGGGAAGATTCCCCTCACGGCATGGGCATAGCTAAGGTGCATATGCCCGTTGACGAACCCGGGGGTGACCACCATTTCCCGGGCGTCGATCACCCGGTCGGCGGGCATTGCTTCAATCTCGGCGGTCTTGCCGACCTGGGTGATGCGCTGTCCCTCAACCAGGATGGCGCCGTCCTGAATAATCCTGCGTTCCCGGTCGACGGTGACCAGGAATCGGGCGCCCTGAATTTTCAGCGTTGGACCTGGCATTTATTTCAGCCTCCTGGTCACCGGCGGTGGGTTCTTTGTCCTATGCCCCAGCAGCGACTATTATAGACGCCGCCTCCGGCCTCTTGCCCCTGTCGAATGGCAAGACCACCAAGGGGTAGATGCATTTGCCCTATTTGACAACCTTCACGCGACGCCGTACCTTCACCTGGTGGCCAGATAATAAGCAAAGGCGGCGTTCATCGCTATGTCCAGTTCCCATCAGAAAATCTCCGGGCAGAAAATCTCCGGGCAGCAGATCAACGTGCGGCTGGCCCAAATGTCCGACCTGGCGACCTTGGTGGAGTTCAATATCGCAATGGCCCGGGAGACCGAGGGCAAAGAGCTGGATCCTGACCTGTTGCGGAAAGGCGTCTCATCTGCGTTGCAAAGCGATGACCGGGGCTTCTACCTGGTGGCAGAGGTTGACGGAAAGGTCGCCGGTCAGCTAATGATTACCCGGGAGTGGAGCGATTGGCGCAACGGCTTCTTCTGGTGGATTCAGAGCGTCTACGTCCATCCCAACCACCGCCGGCAGGGAATTTATCGGGCCCTGGACCAGCGAGTAAAGACACTGGCCCTGGAGCAAGCTGACGTCTGCGGGGTGCGGCTTTACGTGGACCGGAGCAACCAGGTCGCGCAGCAGGTCTACCGGCAGCTGGGGATGTCCCAGTCCCACTACGACCTGTACGAGATCGATTTTGAGCCACTTACCTGTCCGGCCGGTTGACTAGCTGGGGCTAATAATTTATCTTGAAAATTCAGATTCACCTAAAATTGAATGGAAACCTTGCCCGGCAATCTTGAAAACTAGCTTCAACCAGGGATTAAAATGACCACTCCACAAGAAATCTACGACCGACTGACCATTGGCGAGCAGTTGGCCCACCTGGAATACACCGTTACCGAGGAGCAGCTTGAATTGCTGCAAGGAGCAGTGGAATATCCGCAGGCCTTATTCCCCCATATTGCGGTTAAGGAGTACCTGGAGGTGCTGCACGGCAAGCATGGGCCGATACCTTTTATCAGCGCCAAGCACAAAGACTCCTATTACCACCCGCCCATCCCCAACAAAAGGGTCCAGGTGACCGGATGGGTGCGGGACAAATACCAACGTCGCGGCCGCAATTGGCTGCTGGTGGAGACCCTGGCTATCGACGAAGACGGACGCGAGATAGTGCGCAGTGAGCACACTTTCTTAATTGGCGGATTGGAGAAACAAGAATAATGACCACCAAAGCAGCCGAACTGAAAGTAGGCGATGAACTGCCCGGCTTTGCCAAGACCGTGACCCAGGACAAAATGGACCGGTTCGAGTCGGTGGCCAGGCTGGCCGTGCACCCCGACCAGGGAGCGGCGCCTTCCGACAACATCCATACCAACCTGGCCCGAGCCAAAGAGTTGGGGCTCACCCGCCCCATAGCTTCGGGGCAGATGTCCTTCGCCTACTTGCATGAATTGCTGTCCCGGGCCTTCGGCGCCGATTTCCGACAGGGAGGGCAGCTAGCGGTTACCTTCTTGAAGCCGGTCTACGACGGTGACACCGTTACCGCCCACGGAGTCGTCTTGGAGAATGAAACAGTGGACGGTCGCGCCAAACTTCGGGTGCAGGTCTGGCTGGAAAATCAAGAGAGCATCAAGACCTGTGTCGGCGAGGCCGAGGTCCTGGTGCCCAGTCCGATAACCTGAGCGACCGTTCTTTGGGCTGCCTGTTTCAAGGCCCTACGCGATTTAGAGCATTCACCGGCAGGCTGGAAATCGGCCCGGTACATCGTCCCACGTGCCGACGGATTGGAGTACGCCAACAGCGAACTGTATGGATAGTTTCAGCGAACAATTGAGACTCGAGGCCGAACCCATCTGGGAACGCGTATTTTCCCACCCCTTTCTGCGGGAAATCAAAGACGGCAGCTTGCCCCTGGAAAAGTTCCGGTACTACCTGGGCCAAGATTACCTCTACCTTGAAGGCTTTGCCCGGGCCGTGGCGATGACGCTGGCCAAGGCCCCCGACTCGCAGACTCTGGAGGAACTTTCCCACCGGGTTTTGACTCCAATAGAGCGCCCCCTGCACCATCAACTGCTGGCGGCCGCCGGAGTAACCGTGGAGGAAATCCAGCGCAACGGCCGCTCACCCACCAATACAGCTTATGTCAACCACATGCTGCAGACGGCGTCGCTGCATGGCCTGGGGCCAACCGCCGCCGCATTGTTGCCCTGCCCCTGGACCTATCACCTGTTGAAAGACAAACTGGGAGCCTCCGAACACCCGCTATACAGCCAATGGACCGCCTTTTACGTGGCCGGTTTCCTGGAGAACAGCGTCAGCGCCTGGCGCAGCTTTGTTGACCGTACCGCCGAAAACGCCAGCCCCCAAGAGTTGGAGGCCATGAGAGCGGCGTTCTTGACCAGCAGCCGCTACGAGTTCCTGTTTTGGGAAATGGCTTACCACCAGGAGCAGTGGCCGGTCTAGCCCCCCAGGTCCTCCCCCACCAGAAATATCTGTTGCATCCAACGGGAGTTCCCGCCGGTAGTTCCGTGAAAGGAGTCTGCTGCGGGGTTTTCGATTCCCGCTGTGGTTCTCACGCGGACGCTAATAGGTAGGGTGTCTCCACCCTTTCGATTAGATTCACACTCCCCGACAATTAATCCGACCGGTCAAAATCGACGACTATGCGGTCGTACGGTCAAGGGACTGCATGGTTAGCTTTATCAAGATGCCCAACATTCACCGAGGGGATTTAGCTCAGCAGAGTTTGTGGCTCCGCTTGGGTCTAATTCCATTATTTTCCGTGGTGGCCATTTGGGTATCCGGACCGCACGACCTGGTGATTGGCGCCATCTTAGTGTATGTCGCCAGTTCCTGTCTGCTGGCGCTGGGATACCGGGGCAAATTCCTGGGTTCGACCGACGTGATCTATGTTGGGATGGTCGACACCAGTTTGTTCTTAGGCGCGGGCGTCCTGTTGACCGGCGGCGCCCAAAGTCCGGTGCTGCCGCTGTTTTTCGGCATGCAAGCCGCCTACCTGGTATTGGCCCGGCCCAAGGTGTTCATCGTCGCTTCGGCAATCGCAGCGGTGGCGATTATCGCGGCAATCGCCGGTTCAATATTGGAGCTGGTCCCGGCCGGGATAGGGCCGGAACATCAGCCCATGGCGCAGGTAGTGGCCGCAGTGGGCGCCCTGGCAATGCTGGCCGGTGTCGGCTACCGGCACAGTGTCGCCTACGTCGTCCGCAGCCAGGCCAAGCAGCATTTGAACGCTGCGCTAAACGCTTTTCGACGCATGGTACAGACCGGCGGAGATGACCAGAAATTGGCATCAACATTGAGCAACCTG
>JACZRM010000075.1 GCA_022576105.1 Chloroflexota bacterium
GCATCTCGGCCACATCTACGGTCAGCGGAATCATTATCTGTGGCTGCAAAGTCATGCCTTGCTTGGTCAGCTCGCCGGCAGCGGTAATGATGGCCTCCACCTGCATCTGGTAAATGGCCGGGAAGCTCAGTCCAAGACGGCAGCCCCGGTGCCCCAGCATTGGGTTGGACTCCCGATGCGAGTCCACCAGGCGCAGGAACTCCTCTTTAGCCGCCAGTTCTTCCCCGGGAGTATTACCGGCAGTGCGCAGTTCCACCAGTTCAGCCAACAGTTCTTCGTACGGGGGCAAGAACTCGTGCAGCGGGGCGTCCAACAGGCGAATGGTAACTGCCCGGTCCCCCATGGTACTCAGGATGCCACGAAAATCTTCGGTCTGGAACTGGCGCACCTGGGCCAGCGCCTGGTAAAACTCCAGTACCTGCTCTGGCAAGTGGGCGACGCTAAGTGGGTCGTGAGAAGACTCTGGGTGCTCCTTGCGCCATTCTTCGGCGGGCACGGCGTTCAGCAGCATCTGGCGCACCACCGGCAACCGTTCCGGGTCCAGGAACATATGCTCGGTGCGGCAAAGGCCAATGCCTTCCGCGCCCAGGGCCAGGGCTTGGGCGGCGTCCTGGGGAGTGTCGGCGTTGGCTTTGACCCCCAGGGTGCGGGTCTGGTCGGCCCAATTCAGCAGTTCTTCGGCCTCGTCCATGTCTTCCAAGTGGGGAAGAACCGTTTCCATCTGTCCCTGGTACACGCTGCCCGAAGTCCCGTCGATGCTGATGTATTCGCCTTCGCGGACCGTGTGTCCATTGGCCACAAAGAGTCCCTGTTCCAGGTCAACCTGCACTTCTTCGCAGCCGACGATGCAGGGCTTGCCCATGCCCCGGGTCACCACCGCGGCGTGGCTGGTTACACCGCCCCGGCTGGTCAATACTCCGGCGGAGGCGGTAATTCCGTGAATGTCGTCGGGCTTGGTCTCCGGCCGCACCAGGATGACCGACTCCCCTCGTTGGGCCATCGTCACCGCCTGGTCGGCCTGGAAACAGACTTTGCCGCTGGCCGCTCCCGGTGAAGCCGGTGCGCCCTGGGCCAGCAAGGCGCCTTGCAGGTCTGCAGAATCGGCCTCAACTCTAAAACGGGGCACCAGCAGCTGGGAAATCTCCTCCGGGTTTACCCGCAGCAGCGCCTCGCGACGGCTGATCAACCCTTCGTGAAACATATCTACGGCGGTCTTTACCGATGCGGTCGGCGTGCGTTTGGCATCCCGGGTTTGCAGCAGGAATAGACGGCCGTTCTCAACGGTGAACTCCACATCCTGGACGTCTCGGTAATGAGTCTCAAGCTGCTGGGCCAGTTCCATCAGGTCCTGGTGGGCCTGCGGGAGTGCCTCCGCCATTTTGGCCAGGGGCTGCGGGGTACGAAGGCCAGCCACCACGTCTTCGCCCTGGGCGTTGGTTAGAAACTCTCCGTAGACCACCGGGTGCCCGGTAGCGGGATTGCGGGTAAACAGCACTCCGGTACCGCTGGTGGGCCCCAAGTTGCCGAACACCATGGTCATAATGCTGACGCCGGTGCCCAGGTCGTGGGGAATACGATAGTAATCGCGGTAGTGAATCGCCCGGGGGGTGTTCCAACTGCGGAACACCGCCTCAATCGCGTTTCTGAGCTGATGCTTGGGTTGGTCGGGAACGTCGCCGCCGGTGGCCTGACGGATGGCCGCTTTGAAATCGCTGATAACCTGTTGCAGCTCATCGGCGCTCAACTGGTAGTCCAGTTTGACGCCGGCCCGTTCTTTGTGTTCGGCCAAAATGCGCTCAAAGGTATCGTGGTCTACGTCCATCACCACGTCGGCGTAGATTTGGAGGAACCGCCGGTAGGCGTCGTAGGCGGGACGGGCGTCACCCATCAAGGAGGCCAGGCCGTCAACTATCTGGTCGTTGATGCCCAGGTTCAGGATGGTGTCCATCATTCCGGGCATAGAGACTTTGGCCCCGGAGCGCACCGACAACAGCAGCGGGTTGGTGCTGGAGCCGAAACCCCGACCCATGACCTTTTCCAGGCGGGCCACATTCTCTTGAACGGCTGCCCAGAGACCAGCGGGAAACTGTTCACTGGTAGCGAAATATTCAAGACAGGCTTGGGTGGTTATGACGAATCCCGGGGGTACTGGCAGGCCCAGGCGGGCCATCTCACACAGGCCGCTCCCTTTACCGCCAAGAAGGTCACGCATTGACGCATCACCCTCTTCAAATTGATAGACCAGCTTTCTAGAGCCAATGGCGATTGATGCCAAGAATGTCACCTCCCCATGGAGCATTTACGCCCCGGTAGACATAATAACCGGATTATAATGCTAAATCATGGTATCCGGCTAGTGTGAAGAACCTGGTAACGAATTAGGGTGATTAGTTAGAGGATTTAACTGTCGGTAATATTCCTATGGCAATCGTCCATTGGTATTTGCGCCGGTATTTACGCCGGTATTTACGCCCCGGATAGGCGCAGGTAAAGATTGGACTCTATCCGGTGGCCCCGACAAAAACCGGGCGAAGAAGGTCAAATTCTTCGCCCGGTTTTCAATCAGTTTCTGGACCGCCGCCGGAATACGCCCAGATTGCTGCGCCGATAGTTCCAGTTATATTATTTATTTCTCGTCATATTTCCCGGAACTGAGGGGCGGCTTCCAGCTCAAAATCGTTGGCCCACAGTTCGTCCAACTGAGATTGTTCGTCGTCGGTCAGTGATGGAGCGTCCACCGCGCCGGTATAGTCGTTAAGCTCGTCCAGGTTGGTGAAATTGGGCAGTACCGATACGATGGCGGGTTGGTACAGGCAAAATTGAATGGCGGCCTGACTCAGGGTGCGACCCACATCTTCGCCGGCCAAGAATTTGACCCGTTCCACTTTCTTGAGGGCCTCTCGCAGCCACTCGGTACGACGGTGGGAACGATGGTCGCTGGCGTCAAATGTAGGCCCCTCAGTGTACCGGCCGGTGAGGGCTTCCGAAGCGTGGGGCACGCGGGAGATCAGTCCCACCTTTTTCTCCTTGGCGATGGGAAAGAAGTCCCGGGCGGGTTCCTGCTCCAGGATGCTGTAGATGATCTGAACGCTGGCCACCTGACGCTCTTTCATGGAGGCCTCACCCTCCTCAAACCAGCCGATGTCTGGGCCTAGGGCCGACCCGTAATGGCGGATCTTTCCTTCGGCCTTCAGTTCCTCCAGCGTCTCGAATACCTCATCCTTTTCGATGGTCGCCATACGGGGGTTGTGCAGTTGATAGATGTCGATGTAGTCGGTCTGCAGGCGGCGCAGGCTCTGTTCGCAGGCGAAACGAATGAACTCGGGCTCAAATTTCTGCGGACGTTCTTGATGGCCCTCTCGGGGTGTCAGCTGATCGTAGAAGTCGTAGCCAAACTTGGTGGATATGACCATTTCATGGCGTCGATGGCCCAAGACCTTGGCCAGAATTTCCTCGCCATAGCCTTCGCCGTAGGTGTCGGCGGTGTCAAAGAAGTTGATCCCCAGGTCCAGGGCGTTTTCCAGCAACGCGGCCCTTTCTTCTTCGGGTATCTTCCCCCACCAGGTGGTGGCCACGGTCCAGACACCAAATCCGATTTCGGACAGCTTAAGCTCAGTGCGGGGCAACTGACGGTATTTCATGAAATGCTCATTCCTCTTGATTAATACTAATGTCTAATGTGAGAGACGATAGAGTCGTAGTGATCATCTTAAGCGACAGATTAGCTGGCCGTTACCGCCAGGCCCAGGCTGCCCTTGATTTCGTCCATCTGGCGCCGAAACTCCTGGTCGGAAAGCACCGGTTTCAGGTTGCCCAGGTTCACCTTGGGTATAATGTCCACCCAGGAAGTGCAGCCGCCGTATTCGGGTATATACGGGACGGTGGCCGACTGCTCCAGGCGGTAGATTCGCAAAAGCATTATCGACAGGGGCAGCATCGGCTTCCAACGCAGCCTTGATTGAGCGTATTCGTCGGTCCAGATGTGGTGGGATGAGAGGTCGTCCACCTTTGCTTGATCGGAAACTTCAATAATGTCTTCGCACTTGGCCCAGTGGGTGAAGGTGATTGTTTCGCCGCGCGGTGATTCGGCCAGCAGCCGCTTCAGGGCCGGCTGGTGTTGGGACTTCAGCAGGTCTTCCCGCTGGTGTTCGTAGGTGGGGTACAGCAGGAACTCGGGATGAATTACCTTGAAGTCCTTCCCTTCCTCATGGATGCCTCCCTTGCGCAACAGGAGGATTTGCTGGCCCTCAGCCAGGGACTCAACCGTTACGGCCCATTCCTTGAGCGCAATTTGGCATTGGTCTGGCAGCATCTAAACTCTCCCCGGAAAATCAATAGAATGTCTAAATAGCTAACGCGTCAATGTTAGCATCTGGCGAACCGGGTCTCAATCCCCATTTCAGCGACTTGGAAAAGATTAGCAGCGTTATTCGGCCCAGAAGTAAGTGTCAAAAAGGGGAGTGGCATCTTGCCACTCCCCCTAAATTTACGACCTGAATCTGGACCTGGCCCGGGACGTTTTCAATTGGCTGGAGTTGGCCGTTCTTTCTCCAGGAATTCCAGGAAAGCCCTCTGCGCCGGAGATAGGTAACGGTCCTTGGGCCGCACTAGAATCAGAGGTCGGCGACAATCCCAGCCCTCCACATTCAAGATTTCCAACATCCCGGCCCGCACTTCGGCGGTGACGCCCAGGCTGGAGATTACGCCGATCCCGCCCCCGGCCAGCGCCGCCTGCTTTACGGCCTGATTGCTGCCCAAACTCAGGGCTATGTTGGGCGTAATGCCCTGGTCCTGGAGGTATTTTATGGCCGCGTTCCGGGTGGCCGAACCTTCCTCTCGAACGATCAGTCCCGCGTCAACCGCCCGCTGCAGGGTGAGATTGGCTATCTTGGTTGATGGATGGCTGGGCGCTGCCACCAGCACTATCTCATCCGTCATATACTCCATCAATTCCAGGTCCTCAGTGGGGTCTTCCGGCCATTCTCCCACCATGCCCAGGTCTATCTCACGGTTGAGAATGCTCTGGATTATGTTTCGGGTGTTGGACAGCCGCACCTGGACTTGAATGCCCGGATGGTCCCGCCGGAATTGGCCTACCGCCAGGGGCAGTACGAATTCGCCCGGGGTGGTGCTGGCCCCCAGGATTAGCTGGCCGGACTGGAGTCCGTGCATTTCCTGGATGTTCTCCAACAGTTTGCTGGACAGGGAGAAGATTTGCTGAGCGTAGGTATAAACGGTTTCGCCGATCTCGGTAGCCCGAAGCCCTCGGGACCGGCGATGGAACAAGGTCGCGCCCAGCGACTTCTCTAGTTCTTGTATCTGAATGGAAACCGCCGGTTGAGTGATTTCCAGCGCCTCAGCGGCTCGGGAGAAGCTATGGTGCGAGGCGACGGCGTAGAATATGTACAACTGATGAAAGTTGAGTTGGTTGCCTCCTGCGCCGGTTTTCAGTTTGATGGGCTTAATCGCCGGTGCTTCTACCATATAACTCCGCTATTGTTCTTTTTGGGGTTCAAATTTCAATAAACTGGTCAAGTTGCGGGTAGTAACCTGGGCAACCTCTGCTACGCTGATGCCTTTTATTTCGGCTAGCTTTTGGGCAACTTCCAGAACGTGTCTAGGCTCGGTCCAGCTATGTCGGTATTTCTTGAATGGTTGGGGAAACGCGTCGGTTTCCAGGACTATGTTTTCCAGCGGAATAATCTTGGCGACTTCTTGCAGCTCAGGCAGCCGGGTCAGCGGCCTGGCCAGCGAGATGAAAAAGCCGCAGTCGATCGCTTCCCGAGCGGTAGCTTCATCGCCCTGGAAGTAATGCATCGCGCCGCCTACCTCATCAGCATGCTCTTCCCGCAGGACCCGGAATACCGCTGGATGGGACTCGCGGGAGTGGAAAATAATGGGCAGATTCAGGCTTCGGGCCAACCTGATGTGCTGGCGAAACACCTGGTCTTGTATTGCGTGGTCCGGCGATTCGGGCAAGTAGTCCAGGCCAACTTCGCTGATGCAAACTACCTTGGACTCGTCTCGGGCAATGGCTTCCAATTGACTGTAGGTGTCATCATCCACCGGATCATTGGCTTCCATGGGGTGGATACCCACGCCCGCGTAGAAAATCTGGTGCTTTTGGGCCATTTCAACGCAGGCCTTAGTCGACTCTAGCGTGGTTCCCGCGCAAATGATGAAGCCGACGCCAGCTTCCTCCGCACGTTCCAAGATCCCCGGGATCTCTTCGGGAGCGTATTGATTCAAGTGAGTGTGGGCATCCGCCAGCGGTAGTCGGTCTGACATCTTTATTAAAGTGTTCCCTTCTTACATAGCTATTTATACTACCGTCAGATATAACAGTCAACGGAAATGGGGAGCATAATGAAGGCAATTCGTAGTGGTATCTGGTGGTTTTGGAATGTGCGTTAGGGTATTTACGTATGGGTTATGTTCAATACGCTGGGCTTATAATATAAAACTGCCATTCAAGTTAAGGCAGCGCGATCCTGGCTGATTAATCTCAGTCCCAGAATCATAGCTAAATAGTCTAATAAATAGATGTCTAAATAGTGGGTTACAAATTCGTTGACACTCCTTAGGCCGGGTGATACGATAATTGTTGACTCATTTGGTCAACAATGTTGACTTATCCCCCAATTCTCCTTAGTATTTGGTAGCTAATTCAGGGATTATCACCGTTCGGAGGAACATGCATGGCGACCCAGAGGGTCATTTCACGTAACACAGCTTCCGAAGACCTGCAATCGGACTACAAATGGGGCTTTTCCATCGACATCGAAGAAGAGACCGCCCCCAAAGGTCTGAACGAAGATATTGTCCGTCTAATTTCCGCCAAGAAAAACGAGCCGGAATGGCTGTTGGAATGGCGCTTAAAAGCTTTCCGTTACTGGCTGCGTCTTAATTGCGAAGAGCCGACCTGGGCCAACATTAAGCATCCGACCATAGATTTCCAGAACATTTATTACTATGCCGCGCCGGTGACCAAGACCGACGGCCCCAAGAACCTGGACGAAGTAGACCCGGAACTGATTGAGGCATTCAACAAGCTGGGAATACCCTTGGAGGAGCAGAAAAAGATGACCGGCGTGGCGGTGGACGTGGTGCTGGACAGTGTATCGGTTACCACCACCTACAAGGACATGCTGGAGGAATCGGGCATCATCTTCTGCTCCATCAGCGAGGCGGTACAGAAATATCCAGACTTGGTCCAAAAGTACCTGGGTTCGGTGGTGCCTTACACCGATAACTTCTACGCCACTCTGAACGCTGCGGTGTTCAGCGACGGTTCCTTTGCCTATATCCCCAAAGGCGTGCGTTGCCCTATTGAGTTGATGACCTACTTCCGGATCAACGCTGAGGAGTCGGGGCAGTTTGAGCGGACGCTGATTGTGGCCGAAGAAGGCAGCTACGTCAGCTATCTGGAAGGCTGTACCGCTCCCATGCGCAAGACCACCCAGTTGCACGCTGCGGTGGTGGAGTTGGTGGCCATGGACAACGCCGAGATCAAGTATTCCACCCTGCAAAACTGGTATCCCGGCGACAAAGATGGCAACGGTGGCGTATACAACTTTGTGACCAAGCGGGCCAAGGCCGCCGGCAAGAATTCCAAGATCTCCTGGACGCAAGTCGAAACCGGCTCGGCCATTACCTGGAAATACCCCAGCGTAATTTTACAAGGGGACAACTCGGTGGGCGAATTCTACTCGGTGGCGCTGGTTAACAACTACCAGCAGGCCGACACCGGCACCAAGCAGATCCAGATT
>JACZRM010000076.1 GCA_022576105.1 Chloroflexota bacterium
CAGATGTACCGTCCGGCAATGGCCGAAGGCTGTACCGGCACCATGCTGGTCAGAGGCAGCGAGCTGAAGATCATGCCCCCCGGATGCTGGGCAAGGTACTGGGGGAAGCCGTCCAGTTGACCGGCCAGGTCGATCAGGTCTCGCCACACCGGAGCGTCGACCTTGTCCTTGAACTCGGGCAGTGATTCCATTTCCTGGGATAATTCTCGGGCGTTGTGCGACTCGACTCGCCTGGCCAGTTGGTCTACGTCCAACTCCGGCAGCCCCAACGCCTTGCCCAGACTGCGAATTGCCCCCTTCATCTGGTAGGTGGCGATCATGCCGGTCAGCGCGGCCCGGTCCCAGCCCCACTCCTCGTGCACCCGCCGGATCAACTCCTCACGGATGTCCCGGGGGAAGTCCAGGTCAATGTCCGGCACCGAGTCGGTGCCCTCGGGGAGGAACCGCTCCAGAGACAGGTCGAATTCCAAAGGGTCGATATGGGAGAGGCCGATCAGGTATCCCACCAGCATCGCTACCGAGGACCCGCGCCCCCGACCCGGCGGTCTTTCTTCCAGGGGAATCTCACGGTCGGTGAGGCCCAGGTCGATCATGACTTCTCGGGCCATCTGGATGATGTCGTGGTACATCAGCAGAAAACCGGCCAGGTTGCGTCTCCTAATCAGGTCGAATTCCTCATTCAGCCGCCGCTGGACTCGCTGGTTGACCTCACCGTAGCGACGCTGGGCAGCCTGGTAGCACAGTTCCTCCAGGTAAGTCTGGGGAGTGTGACCATCGGGAACCTGGTAATCCGGGAACTGGTAGCCCAGGTCGCTGGTCAAGTCAAAGGTGCACCGCTCCGCAATCCGCAGAGTGTTGTCGATGGCCTCTGGATAGCTCCGGAACAGCCCGGCCATTTGCTGAGGCGATTTAAGATGATACTGGCTGTTGGTGCGGAGGTGGGGCATGGCTTGGTCCAGGGTCTGGTTGTGCTGTATGGCCACCAGCGCATCTTGCAGCCGGTGCCGGTCCTTGACGTGATAGTGGACGTTGTTGGTGGCCACCACATCCGCTCCCAACTGCTTGGCCAGGGCGACCAGCCTGCGGTTGCGGGTGGTATCACCTTTGACCAGGTTCCTTTGCAGTTCGACAAACACGCTGGCCGACCCAAACCAGTCCAGGTATTGACGCAAGACAGCTTCAGCCTCACCGTATTTTCCCTGGGCCAGCAGGCCCGGCAGTTTGCCTTGGGGGCATCCGGTGAGCAGGATTATGCCTTGGGAGTGGCTCTGGAAGTGCTGAGGGTCCAGTTTGGGGTTCTGGCGGCCACCATCCATGTAGGCGCTGGAGATCAGGCTGCACAGGTTGCCGTACCCCTGCCGGGTTTCGGCCAGCAGGGTCAGGTGGGAGCCATCGGTAAGGGTCACCTCAGCGCCGATGATGGGGTGGATGCCCATGCTCTGGGCGCTTTCGGCAAAGTGCATCGCCCCGCACAGGTTGTCGTGATCGGTGAGGGCCAACGCCGGGTAGCCCAGTTCCTTGGAACGCTTTAAGAGTTCCTCAACGGTAGAAGCGCCTTCCTTGAAGGAGTAATTGCTGTGGCAGTGCAGCTCAACGTATGAAATGTAGGACATTAAGGTCAGCTACACGTTCTGCCGATACCAGCCGCCCTGCCCCAAATCCCAAAAAATTGTGACGTCTCGATCGCCTTCAGTGGTGACCCGGAAGTACCTCCGGGAAATCCCTCTGGGTCTCCACCACTCGGTGTCCACCTCCCATATTTCGTCAATCTTGATTATTTTCAACGCCTTCCCTTTCAGGGTAATCGCCGTCGGTCTATCCGCATCGTTCAACTTTACCTGCACCGGACGGGGTGGGTTCAGGAGTCGAAGGGGACCAGGACTTTCTGTCTTTCTGGAATTGGTGACCAAGGTTCTAAATCCCTCGCCAGGTAGATTGGGGTCCGGCCGCCCCAGCGGACTCGTAGTTGGCGGATGCTTTCCCGGAGCTGCTCCTGTTTTCGTACATCGGAGAACAGGTTGGCCTGAATCCCCGACTCGCCGGTCAGTCCGGTCAGAGTCAGTTTCATGTCCTCCAGCGGGCCTGGCAGCGAAACCGATTCCAGGGCGCTCTTGATCACTGCCAGCGCTGGGTCCCTGCTGCCCACCGCCTGCTTATAGAAGAAGATCCTGCCCCACGGTGGGTGATGCAGAATCTGGGACTCAATTTTGACGCCTCGGGCGTATTTACCCCGCACCTCTGGTCTGGAGAAAGCCCGCACCAGCAGAGACTCCACCGCCAGTAGTATGCTGGGCAGAGTGATTGATGGAGCAGGAAAAGTGAGATACTCGACCACCACCTGCTCCGGTCGTCGCGGCGCCAACGGGCGGCGGTCGATCCCCTGGGCCAGCTCCCAGGCCTTAAGACCTTCCGGGCCAAACTGGGCCTGCATCGCCCCCACCGGCTGTCCCGCAACCTGGCCCAGCGTGCCCAGCCCAAAGTGGAACAGCCTGGATTTGTTTTCCCAGGAGATGGGCAGCAGGTTGGTGGAGACATCTTTAAGGAAGTCAGCCACATCGTCAGTGACCTTGGTCGCCTGTCCCGCCGGACTGGTGACGGCGGCAATATAAGCCGGAAACTTGCCCTGGGCCACACCCACTCTGGGGTTGTAGACCGGATGGACCGCCTGCAGCAATGAGGTGATCAGCCTGGCTTCGCTGCCGTACATCAGCTCCAGGCCGTCCAGGCCCACATAAACGCAGCCCAGGTCGGCCGCTTCCACCTGAGGACTGCGCTGCTCCAGAGCATCCAGAATGTCATCGAAAGCGGCCTGGTAATGGGCCTCATCGTCTTCCAGCAGAACTACTTCTTTGCAGATGGCTGCTGCCTCCTGCACCGGCATGCCCGGGACGATGCCCTTGGCCTGAGCCGAATGGTCCAGCACCAACCGCTGGGAGCCCAACTCCTTCACGATCAGCGCTGGCCGGCCAACCAGGTCTGGAAGCCGTCGCAACTCGGCTTTGATGGGCAGGTGGGTAATCAGGACGCAGGCTAGATTCATTCGGTGCAATCACCAGGGGTTTAAACAATGGATGTAAGCAACTGAAAGCTGACTATACAGAACGTATGTACTAATTTCAACTAGCTATGGTCATAGCTTTAGGCATAGCTACAGGCAAAGCTTTGGGCCGGGTTTTAGGGGAAATTTCAGAAAGCGGCTTTGGCGCCGGCCCGCTTCAAAAAAACGGCCCGGCTGGGCCTCCTGTTCGTTGTGCCGTTACTCGTACCGGACGGGCAAAGCCCTTCTTCAGTCGCCGCGTAGTATAATTGAGACGTGCGCACCGGAGAGAAAACACCACCGACCGACAGGTCTTCGCAGTGGATTTTTTACTACGACGGAGACTGCGGCCTATGCGGCTGGTTGGTCAAGTGGCTAGGCCGTATGGACTTTGCCCGGGGCGTGGATTGGGTCCCCTTTCAGTCATTGCAAACGCTTCCCGAGGGTCTTTCGCGGGACGATCTGGACCAAGCAGCCTACCTGGATGTTGGCGCAGGCAAATTATTGCCGGGATTTTATGCCTTCAGAAGACTGACGCTGAAAATTGCCTTCCTGTGGCCGTTGGCCCCCATTTTTTGGTTTCCGGGAGTGCCGGCGCCGGGCGTGCTGGTCTACCGATGGGTGGCCCAGAACCGCTATCGATTGTCCCGTTGTGCTGCGCCTGGCGGCGAGGCCGAGCAGCATGGCCGTTCTGTCCCACGGCCCCGAGATGACAGCTAGATTGTTGGGCCGGTTCCGCTCCATGTTGGCGGTACCCGACGGCCGTCTGTCGGTCTTATTCCGCCCAATTGATTCATCTTTTCTGGCCTACTTCCGCATCGCCTTCGGCAGCATAATGGTGTGGGAGACCTGGCGGTTCATTAACAACGACTGGATTGGGCGCTACTTCTCTGGGAAAGAGTTTTACTTCAAGTACTGGCCCTTTGATTTCGTTCAACCCTGGCCGGGCGAGGGGATGTATATCCATCTGGTGGTGATGGGTATCTTTGCCTGCTTCGTCGCCCTGGGCCTGTTTTACCGGATCAGCGCCGCGGCTTTCTTTCTGATGATCACCTACCTATTCTTGCTGGAAAAAGCCAGATACTTGAACCATCTTTATCTGGTGTGCCTGCTGTCCTTCGTGATGGTGTTCCTGCCGGCCCACCGGTATTTATCGTTGGATGTCTTGCTGAGACCAGCCCTGCGGGCGGTAACTGCGCCCCTGTGGACCCTGTGGCTGTTGCGGTTCCAAATTGGCGTGCCCATGTTATTTGGCGGTCTGGCCAAGCTGAATATGGACTGGCTGCGAGGCGAACCCCTCCGCGCCTGGCTGGCCGCGCGCACCGATTTTCCAGTGCTGGGACAGCTCTTTCTCAATGAGCCGGTGGTCTGGGTGATGGTCTACACTGCTCTATTGGCCGACCTATTTTTTATATTTTATATGCTTCACCGCCGGACCCGGGTGTTTGGCTTCATCCTGGTGCTGCTGTTCCACTTTATGAACGCCCGGTTGTTCGACATTGGGATATTCCCCTGGTTGATGATTGCCGCCACGCTGGTTTTCTTTGGGCCGGACTGGCCCCGCCGGGTCTGGTGCGACATCAAAACCAGACACAGTTACCGACTACCGATGTTGGCGGTAGGGGCCGCGCTGGGTTTTGTGATCGGCGCCTGGCTGCCGGAGCGGTTCGACTTGATGCACGCGATTATCGGCGCGCTGGGCGTCGGCATTGCGGCCTATCATCTGGATGAGCCATTTGCCAAGCCAGGCCCGGCCAGCGAGTCGCCGACCAGTGTGTTGGTAGAGGCCCAGGGGATTGAGCACCGTCACGTACGCTCCCGTCTCACCGGATTTCAAAAATGTGCGGTTGGCCTCTTGGGGCTGTGGGTGGCGGTGCAGGTCCTGGTCCCGCTGCGCCACCTGGTCATCCCAGGTGACGTGCACTGGACTGAAGAAGGCCACGAATTCGCGTGGCACATGAAGCTGCGAGACAAGGATTCGGAAGGCTTTTTTGTGGTGACTGACCGGGCTGTTGGGGAGGAGTGGGTGGTTGATCCCAGGGAACATCTGACCCAGCGCCAAACCAGCAAGATGGCCTCACGCCCGGAGATGATTCTCCAATTTGCTCACTACCTGGAACGTCTGGCCATCGCTGATGGTCACGATGATGTTGAGGTAAGGGCCCATATGGTTTCTTCCCTAAACGGGAGGGTTGCGCAGAGACTCATTGATTCCAAGGTGGACCTGACCCTTCAGAGCCGGCCCTGGCTGGGCCACGCTTCCTGGATATTGCCATTGGAGACACCCCTCCGGCCAGCTGAATAGACCGCACCCATACCGATGCCGTTGCGCCTAACGCAGCGTGGCGACAATCAGGTTGCCGCCATACCCGCCTTGGCCATACCCGCCTTGGTAGGAGGGGTAGCTAATCTCTTCGGTGGCGAATCCCACCTCTCCCAGCAAGCGGCGCCAGGTCGCTTTGGGAAACAGTCCAGTCAGGTGGCGGTCCTGTTCGACCCGCAATCCCCCAGGTCCGTTGATCAGGTAGAAGAAAATCGATTCAATTGTCGTGTCGGTAACGTCCGGGTCGTGGACGTACTCGATGAGGGTAACTTCCAGATCATCCCGCCGATTGACCCAGTGCAGCACTGAAGGGCTCTGAAAGGTTTCCTGAAACCAGTCTGGGGCGACAACCAGCACCCCGCCGGGCTCCAGGTGCGCCTTGGCGGTGCGGAAGGCCGACAACAAATCGTCTTCGGTAAGCATATATCCCACGGCGTCGTGAATCAGCACCGCCTGGAAGGTCTGGGGCAGGCGGACGCTCCGCATGTCGCCCAGGTGATGCTCCACGCTGGGGTTGAGGCGTTCCGACAGCGCCAGCATATCCGAGGATAGGTCCACGGCCGTAGCGTCAAATACCTGAGTTAGATGAGAGAGGACATGACCCCCGCCAACCCCCAACTCCAGCAAGGAGTGGCGGCCTGGGCCTAGTCGGTCAAGGAACGTTTCCCGTAAGTGCCCCGCCTCCTCCGCATATTCTTCTGGCGGACTGATAACAGGCCACAGGTGGGCCAGGTCGTGGTACATGCGGTTCTGCTGCAAAGAGGCTCCCCTTTAGATCGAATGTGGAGCGAAACGCCGGGAATAATATAACCGGGAGGTGGTCTCAGGGGAAGAAGGGCCTGAAGTCTTGGGAGAGTTTGGCTGCTAAAGTGGTTCGTTCGCCAAGATGAGGATGCGCAATTATTGGTCGAGGGCCCCTGGCCGAAGGGTCAGCACCCTCTAAAGGTTAATCCTGTTTCAGGTTAAGAGATAGTGTGTTAGTTAAGTTCTCGTCATTCCGGCGTAGGCCGGAATCCATTGGTGCATCTGAACAGCGATCGTACCTGGACACCGGCCTTCACCGGTGCGACCAAGTCCAGTTCTTGAACGCCAAACTGATACACTATCCAAGTTAAACTTGATCGTAGAGTTCGGTCTGGGGATGGAGCTGGCTCCAGGCGAACCAGAAAGAGTATTCCGGGTTCATTCGCTCCAACTCACTACCGGACAAGGCCCCCCTGACGGCCCTACCAGTGAGTGTTTCCCACATCGTACCGGTTTCCAGGTCTTTCATCAGGGCCATACCGTTGTCGAGCTCTGGCACCGATTCAAAAAACAACGTGCGTCCATCAAGATTCCGGTTGAACATCATCCCCAATTCAGATGGTGGCGCGATGGTAAGCAACAAGTTCACTCCAGCCAGAGAATCGTTGATCACTCCCAGCTGGGAAAGGGTCTTCATCGGATAGGCTTTCGATTGATCGTCTATTTCCAAGCCCAGCACCAGCTCGTTGGGCGGCAGCAACGAAGCGACCCAGGTTTCGTCGGCCGGGCCACCAGAGGAGCCAGGTTCCGACTCTTCGTTTGGCTGTGATTCACGCGAATCAGGTTCGGGATCAGCCGGCTCTTCAGCAACAAAAGAGTCAGCAACAAAAGAGTCAGCGACCTGGAACAAGCTGGAATCGGCTGGTTCAACCGCTGGGGAGTCCTCAGAATTGTTGTTCTCCTCTATGGAGGGCAACGCGTAGCTGTGGAGCGTCGGATTCGCCCGTTGCAAAATCTCGGCGATGACCGACTCCTGCGGGATGGATGGCGCATCGCTAGTAGGGGCCGCAGTGCTGATTTTGGCCCTGGCCTGCTCCAGCATTTCTCGAGACTCAGACCCCAGGTTGGCTGCCTGAGAGTATAGCCTCTGTGCCTCCAGCTCTTCCTGGGCAGCCTCCTTGATCATCTCGGCCCGGGCTAAAATCTTCTGGGCTTCCAAGGAGTACTTCTGACGGATTTCCGACCCTTCCCGCTCCGCGCTTAGCCGGGCTTGGTGGAGTATTTCTTCGGCTTGCCGCTGGGTTTCGGAAATCACTTGCTCGCGGTAGGCGTCTGCTTCTGATCTGGCCGATTTGGCCTGATTCAGCTCCAGCGCAGACTGATGTTTAACATCGGACAAAACCTTCTCGCGGAAGGTTACGGCGTCGGCCTTGATACTCTGGGCTTCCTGCAGCATGTCCTGGGATTGCTGCCGGGTCTGGGCGATAACCTTTATTCGGTAGGAATCGGCTTCAGCTTTAAGGTCCTCGGCGTGCTTTAATTCCCGTTGGCCCTCCAGCAGTCGCAGCTCTGAATCCGCCTCAAGCCGTTTGCCGCGTTCCA
>JACZRM010000077.1 GCA_022576105.1 Chloroflexota bacterium
CCTATGTCATTCTGAGGAGTGCAATGACGAAGAATCTCAGATTTTTCACCTGCATTTCGTTCTGGCTCAGAATGACCAGCCCGTCATTTCACGAGCGGTGCTTCATGCTCATCTGATAGAGGCCATCAGAACAATTAGTTACTCCCACCAAATCCTGACGCACAACCCGCCCCGGATTCCCTCGAAAATGATAGAATTACCCTCGATGGGCCGAGCGCCCACCCACCTTCAGATTGGACCAAGGATACAAATTAAAGCCCCAGGAATTTTAATGCCCCAGGAATTCATCCACATAAAAGGCGCCCGCGAACACAACCTGAAAAACATTGACGTGAGTATCCCCCGGGAAAAGCTGGTGGTGATCACCGGGGTTTCCGGCTCCGGTAAAAGCTCTTTGGCCTTCGACACCATCTACGCCGAAGGTCAACGGCGTTATGTCGAGTCGCTATCGGCTTACGCCCGCCAGTTCTTGGGCCGCTTGGACAAACCCGACGTCGACTACATTGAGGGACTATCCCCGGCAATATCCATCGACCAGAAAGGGGTGTCCCACAACCCACGCTCCACCGTTGGCACCGTTACCGAAATCTATGACTATCTGCGCCTGCTCTTCGCCCGGGTCGGGCACCCTCATTGCCCCAAGTGCGGACGCCCGGTGGAACAGCAGACAATCCAGCAAATTGTCGACGCCATCCTGGCCTTGCCGGAAGGCAGCCGAATTACCCTGATTGCGCCCAAAATCCGGCGCAAAAAGGGTGAGCACAAAGAGGTGTTTGAAACTGCCCGCAAAGCCGGGTTTGTGCGAGTCCGGGTCAACGGTGAAATCCTCCAGATCGACGAAACAGACAGTTTGAACCTGGACAAACAAAAGTGGCATTACATTGAGCTGGTCATTGACCGGATAACAATTCGACCGGAGACCGAGCGAAATCGCTTGGCTGAGTCGGTGGAGACCGCCTTGGGAGAGGGCGATGGGGTGGTCCAGGTGCTGCGTCAAGCGGACCAAGCGGGAGAGAAGGACCAGGAGTTGGTATTCTCCGAGCAGTTCGCCTGCGTTCGGTGCAGCATCAGCCTGCCGGAGATTGAGCCTCGCACTTTCAGCTTCAACAGCCCTCACGGGGCCTGCTCGGCTTGCACCGGGCTGGGATACAAACTGGAAGTAGACCCGGAGCTGGTCCTGCCCAACAAAAACCTGTCCCTCTCTGAAGGTGCGATTGCGCCCTGGAACCGCGCCGGATCGTCCAGCGGCTGGTATCTAAGCATGGTCGAGTCGGTGGCCACCGCCAGCGGCTTCTCCGCCAAAACTCCGGTCAAGGACCTGACCGAAGAGCAGATAAACGTGATTTTGCTCGGGAACGGAAACCACAGCGTCACCATCCGCCATCGTACTCGAAGGGGCAAAACCTACAGTTGGAACACCAACTTTGAAGGTGTCATTTCCAACCTGGAGCGCCGGTACAACAAGACCGAATCCGACTATACCCGCCGCGAGATTGAGAAATACATGTCGGCCCGTACCTGCCAGTCTTGCAAAGGCAAACGGCTCCGGCCAGAGGCCCTGGGAGTCACAGTTTGTGGGCAAAGCATCATCGACGTTACCTCCTTGAACATCGGCCAGGGGTTGGAATGGGTACAGCGCATTGATCCCGACGTTGTATGGGAAGACCAGCCGGGGCAAGATAAGCGAGGAAAGCGGAGTCGGGAGACTCTTTCGCCCAGGGAGAAGACCATCGCCAATCAAATCCTCAAAGAGATCGAGGGTCGGCTGCGCTTTTTGGATGGGATCGGCCTGGACTACATAACCATGGACCGAACCGCCCGGACCCTATCCGGCGGTGAAGCCCAGCGGGTGCGCCTGGCAACCCAGATCGGTTCGGGACTGACCGGCGTGCTGTATGTATGTGACGAACCCACGGTGGGACTCCATCCCCACGACGACCACCGCCTGATTGGCACGCTGACGCGCCTGAAGGATCTGGGCAACACGGTGATCGTGGTGGAGCATGACGAGGCCATGATGCGGGCCGCCGACCACATAGTGGACATGGGGCCCGGCGCCGGTGAGCACGGCGGAGAAATCGTCGCCACCGGCACAATCGAAGAAATAATGAGCAATCCGGCATCTCTGACCGGACAATATCTCAGCGGCGTCAAGACCATACCCTATCCGGAGACCCGCCGCACCGGCAACGGCCAGGTCATAACCATAACCGGTGCCAGAGAGAACAACCTCAAGGGCTTCAGCGTTGATATCCCCCTGGGTCGGCTGGTCTGCGTCACCGGAGTTTCCGGTTCCGGCAAGAGCACCCTGATCTACGACATTCTGTATAAAAAGCTGGCCCAGGTGCTGAACCGGGCCCGGGAACATCCCGGCAAACATGAAGATGTGCTGGGAATCGAAAACATCGATAAAGTGGTCAACATAGACCAGTCGGCCATTGGGCGCACCCCTCGCAGCAACCCGGCGACTTATACCGGCGCATTCACGCCCATCCGAGAGCTATTCGCCAGCTTGCCGGAAGCCCGGGTGCGGGGATATAAGCCAGGACGCTTTTCCTTTAACGTAAAGGGCGGCCGCTGCGAGGCCTGCCAGGGTGAAGGATACATTCAAATCGAGATGCAGTTCCTTCCCGACGTAACTGTTTCCTGCGAAATTTGCCAGGGCCGTCGCTACAACCGAGAAGCCGTTGAAGTTACTCTACGCGAAAAAAGCATCGCCGACGTTCTGGAAATGACCGTTGACCAGGCGCTGGAGTTTTTCTGGAACTTTCCGCGCATCCGGCCCAAACTGGAGACCCTGCGGGATGTGGGACTGGGATACATCCGGCTGGGGCAGCCGGCCACCACTCTCTCCGGCGGTGAGGCCCAGCGGGTAAAGCTGTCCACCGAACTTTCCCGACGGGCCACCGGCAAAACCCTTTACCTGTTGGACGAACCAACCACCGGACTGTCTTTCGAGGACTGCGCCGCCTTGCTGCGTGTACTCCACCGGCTGGTGGACGCCGGGAACACGGTGCTGCTGATTGAACACAACCTGGACCTGATCAAAAATGCCGACTGGGTGATCGACCTGGGACCCGGCGCCGGCGACAAAGGGGGACAATTAATTGCCGCCGGCACCCCGGAGGAGTTGTCCATGGTGGCCGAATCTCACACCGGGTTTTATTTGGGAAAGGTCCTGAAAATCAGCCGGCAGCCCCTGGCACGGGATATGGCGGTGGCAGCGGGGAATTGATTATAATTCCCCGCCGTATTTGCCAGCTAACCTAAGTATACGGTGCGGAATCTGTCATAATGTACACTGGCGCCGACAATCTTGCGCAGGAATTGACGATTGTCGTCATACCCTGCAATTCCCTTATTTCCTATCCCGCCCCCCGGTTTGATAAAATACAACACGGCCTTAATAATTTTTCGTGAGGATAATTATGCCGCTTCACTACGACGGAGAGATCAAAATTACCAAGATCAACATGGGCCCCTACAACAACAACGGGTACATCGTCGTTTGCCCTGAAACCAATGAGGGAATCATAATCGATACCCCGGCCGAACCCGAGAAACTCATCGCTGAAATTGGCGACACCCAGATAAAATTGATCCTGATCACCCACGGCCACCAGGACCATCTTTTGGGCTTCAACGAAATCAAAAGCAAGGTGGGCAGTATCGTCGCCGCCGGCGAGGATGATGCCAGTCTGCTGCCGACTCCGCCGGATCTGGGACTGAAGGACGGCGCTGTGATCCAGTTCGGGCACCGCTCCATTCGGGCCATTTCCACCCCAGGTCATACCGATGGCTCAACTTGCTTCCTGGTGGGGAATCACCTGTTTTCTGGAGACACCCTGTTCCCCGGCGGACCAGGAAAGTCCCGCAGTCCAGAAGCGTTTCGTCAGGTAGTCGACAGCATAACCAAGAAGCTCTTGGTCCTGCCCGACGATACGGCGGTTTACCCGGGTCATGGTGACGATACTACCATTGGTCAGGCGCGAGAAGAGTACCAGTCCTTTGCCGCTCGCTCCCATCCCGACGACCTGCACGGAGACGTTTCCTGGCTGGAAAGCTAGCGTCCCCAGCGTTCAACTCAATCCCCACAACGGCAAGAAGTGTCCGCAGAGCGCTGGAAATGACTGAAACCCAGTCACTCCGGTAGGTTCTGCGGAGCCTAATAAAACGAGGTGATATGTTCCAACGCACCGTCTTAGACAACCAACTCCGTATCTTGACCGCAACGATGCCGCACACGCAGTCGGTGTCGATGATGATTTGCGTTGGCGCCGGCTCCCGCTACGAACCCAAAGAGCTGGCTGGTCTCTCCCATTTTCTGGAACACCTCCCCTTCAAGGGGACCAAAAATTGGCCCAGTGCCCAGCAGGTCAGCGAAGCCATTGAAGGCGTTGGCGGTCTGATGAATGCCAGCACCGACCGGGAAATGACCGTCTTCTGGTGCAAGGTGGCCCGGCCTCACTACCGGGAAGCCTTTTCGGTGTTGCTGGACATGCTGCTTAACCCAATCCTGGACCCAGAGGACATGGAAAAAGAGCGGGCGGTCATTCAAGAAGAACTGCGCATGACCAACGATTATCCTACGCAGGTGGTTGACCTGCTGATTGACGAGACTTTGTGGCCGGACCAGGCTATGGGTCGCGACGTTGGAGGCACCCCAGAAACGGTCGCCCTGATAACCGTGGACGACGTTCGGGCATACATGAATCGCCAGTACAATCCGGCCAATACCGTGGTAGCCGTGGCGGGAAACGTTACCGAAGAGGAAATTACTGACCTGGTGGGCACCGCTACTCGCGATTGGAACCCCCAGGAGTCGCTGGCTTGGGAACCGGTGATTCAGGGTAATGACGATCCCGTCGTCCGTATTGATCAGCGCTCCACCGACCAGTCTCATGTTTGTCTCGGCCTGCCGGGTTTGTCCCTGAGCGACCCCGACCGCTACACTTTCTCCATCCTCAATGGGATATTGGGCGACGGTATGAGCAGCCGGCTATTCTTGAATATCCGGGAACGACGGGGGCTGGCTTATGATGTCTCCAGCTCAATTAGCAACTTCCGCGACTGCGGCTCCCTGGTAGTGTATTGTGGGGTGGAGCCCAAGAAGACCAGGGAGGCGGTGCAAGCCATCGTCAGCGAACTTCACGGCATGCACCAGGAAGTCCCTCAAAAAGAACTCACCAAAGCCAAGGAATACTCCAAAGGCCGCCTGTTGCTCAGGATGGAAGACAGCCGCTCAGTAGCTGCCTGGCTGGGGACCCAAGAATTACTGCTGGGAGAAATAACCAGCTGGGAAGACGTGGTGCAGCAGATCGAAAACGTCACCGTTAAAGACGTGGCCAGGGTGGCTCAACGAGTGCTGAACGAAGACCAGATGAAATTGGCCGTGGTCGGCCCTCACCGCAGCGACAAGTCTCTCCGCAAACTACTACGGTTTTAGACCGCCGCTGCTAATGAAATCATAAGAGTCCCGCCCTTAGCGGCGGGACTTTACTTTCAGCCTGGTCTGCCTGTTGGGCTTAAATCGCGGTGGCGTCGAACTCCGCCTCCACTGGGTTGGAGAGCACCCCAATCCCAGGTATGTCCACCTCAACCACATCCCCGGGCTTGAGGGCCACGGTAGCTCCACTGGCCCCAGAGAACACCAGGTCTCCTGGTCGCAGAGTTACATGCTGGCTGATGTAACTGACAATTTCTGAAAAAGTAAACAGCATATCGTTGGTCTTGCAGTGCTGGACCTGCTCGCCGTTGATGCGCACCATCAACTCCAAGTCTTGAGAGTCAATATCGGTCTCAATCCAGGGGCCGACCGGAGCGAAGGTATCGGTACCCTTGGCTCTCCAGAACGACCAGTCCTCCCCCTGCCAGGTGCGCTCGCTGACGTCATTTCCGCAGGTATAACCCAAGATGAACCGGTGGGCCTGGTCAGGATTGATTCGCCGGCAGTCTTTACCGATCACCGCCACCGCTTCCCCTTCATAGTGCACTTCTCCCGTGGAGTCTTTGGGAATAATGATGGGATCATTGTTGCCGGTGAGAGCGTTGCGGCCTTTGCGCCACGGTTGAGGGTGCTCTGGGACTGGCGGAGTCTCCCGTTTCAGGACAGTGCCGGCAAACTCCAGATGCTCCAGGAAGTTTAGACCCGGACACCACAATTCGCTGGCTTCCGTTGGCGGCAGCAGCTTGACTTCATCCAGAGGGAATCTGGTATCAGTCATGCGGAATTTGGTATAAATGCTCCCCCGTATCTCAATAACCTCATCCCCCTTAACCACACCATAGGCCACTCTCTTACCGGTACGAAAACGAGCAATCTTCATCCCCACCCCTCTAAACTAAACCGCTGACGCGGGTACTGTTCACGATTTTAGTCTTAACCCCACCGCGCCGCAAGTCTTGAATTTGTGCGCAAATTGTGATTATGTTGTGAGTCTAGTTAGCGCTGGTTGGTCCAGGTACACCAGATTTAGCCAACTCAAACATTCGGCTTCCCCAATAATAACAACCCGGCATCAAAATTAGATAGACCCAATAATAGCTTCCGCGTTTTACCAAGGAGACATTTTGAAACTCGGATTCTTTGTAACCAATCAGTACCTGCCCGGGGAATCGATGCCCCGGAAAATCCAGGAGAGCGCCGAGCAAGTCCGCGCGGCTCGGGAAGCCGGTTTCGACCTAATCTGCACCGGACAGCACTATCTGGCCGCCCCCTATCAAATGAGTACCACCTTCCCGTTGCTGGCCCGGTTAGCCGCCGAAGCCGGTGACATGGAAGTAGCGGCCACGGTGATTCTGGTGCCGTTGCACAACCCGGTTGAGCTGGCCGAGAGCGTGGCCACCTTGGACGCGATTTGCAACGGCAAATTCATTTTTGGGGTGGGACTGGGTTACCGGGATGAAGAATTTACCGCTTTCGGAGTCCAGAAAGGGGAGAGGGTCGGCCGTCTCCGGGAAGCCCTGGAGGTAATGAAGCTGCTTTGGACTCAGAGCGAAGTCGAGTTTCAAGGAAAATACTACCAGGTGCCTCGTACTATTCCCGCTACCCGGCCAGTCCAGCAGCCCCACCCACCAATTTGGGTTGCCGCCAACAGCAACGCAGCCATCCGACGGGCCGCCCGCTGGGGCTATCCCTGGTTGATCAATCCTCACGCAACAATTCCCCTGGTCGCCGAACAATGGACCAGCTACAAAGCGGCCCTAGAACAGGCGGGACAGGCCGTCCCAACAACGCTGCCCATGATGCGTGAGCTTTACATTGCCCACGACCGGGAGACCGCCTACATAGAGAGTGAGCCCTACTTGGCCCCCAAGTACCAGGCCTACGCCGCCTGGGGGCAGGACAAGGCGTTACCCGGGGAGGAAAACTTTAACAGCCCTTACCGGGAGCTGGCCAAGGATCGCTTTCTGCTGGGGTCGCCAGATGAGGTGGTGGAGGAAATTAGACGTTACGAGGCTGAACTGGACGCCAACTATCTGATCTTTCGCATGCAGTGGCCGGGCATGGAGCAAAGGCAGGTGCTGCGCCAGATAGAACTCTTGGGTAAGGAGGTGATTCCCCGGGTCAAATAAATTAGGGGCCGACTTATTAAGGAAATATCAGGAGCCGATTG
>JACZRM010000078.1 GCA_022576105.1 Chloroflexota bacterium
TAGCCGCCGGTGGGGTGGATGAAAGGTGGGGACTCCAGGTCAACCTCACCGCCAATGGACGAACTGCGCATTAGGACCGTTGCCGGGCCGGGCCGGCCGCTGGTGGCGTGCTTGATGGCCAACTGGGTTCCCAGCACCGCTTCTTTAGGGGTGGTAGCCAAAGTGGTGTACTTGGTCATGGCTTTGAACATGCTCTGCAGGTCAATGCTGCCGTACTCACCGGCGCCGGACTGGTTAGCCGGATGCTGGGCGGAGCCGCCGTCGGAGGTGTCGGTCAGGACCACCATTGGCGAACTGCTGAGCATGGATTCCATAATGCCAAACGCCGCGTTGGAGCCGATGAACAGGCCCTGCCCCATGACCACCGCTGGTTTTCCGGTGGCGCGAGCGTAGGCGTCGGCCATGATCGCCGCGGACTGTTCGTGACGGACCAAGATGGTCTTGATTCGGTCTTCCTTGCCGTACAGCAGGCTAAAGATCTGCCCGGTGCCGCCGCCGGGTATCCCGAACACACAATCAATCCCGGCTTCTTCCAGGGCTTGAACGATCAGCTCGCTGGCCTTGGGCATGACCCCTCCCTAATGTCCAACAATTGGATTCTGGTATCTGGGCATTCCCGAAGGGATAATACCCCGCGCTTACTACCTGGTCAAGCTAGCCAAAGTTAGCAATAACGAAGGCCCCACTAGTTAAGTTGGGCCTTCGTTGATTGATGTCTTGAGGCCTCTCAATAGCATGGACGCTACGCTGGATATTGAAGGGTAAGCCACTCTGCCGTTGACCGGTGGCACCAACTGACATAGAATCGCTCCAACTCAAAGATGAGTAGTCAATTCGGTGGATGCCATCTGGCAGAAAACTCTGCCGAGGAAGGATAAATCTGAGGAAGGGCACTTCCACAAACAAGGGGGTATTATGCGCGGTGGTGATGCGGTAATTCATGCCCTGGAAAAGGAAGGAATCAGGTACATCTCTGGGTTTTCCGGCGGGGGTTTGGCCCCGTTGTGGCCCGCGCTGAGAGAATCCCAAAGCATTAAGGCCTTTGCCACCCGTCACGAACGTTTGGGCGTTGAGGTGGCTGACGGCTACGCCCGTGCCACCGGCCAGGTGGGTGTTGCCATGACCGGCACCGGCCCCGGAGCCACCAATACCCTCACCGGCATTGCCAGTTGCTTTGCCGATAACGTGCCGGTTTTGCTGCTGATGGGCCAGCATCCCCTGCGCCATATGGGCAAGGAATACCAGCAGGAAGTGTCCTCCAGCATTTTCGACACCCTGGTCAAGTGGAAGGGGACCTTCACCCGCCCCGAAGAGATACCCGGTATCATGCGTCGGGCCTTTACCGCCTTGAGGTCTGGCTCCCCGGGGCCGGTGGTGCTGGAGATGCCTCAGGATGTAATGTTGGCGGAAGCCGACGATCAAGCGCTCCACTACGACCCGGTAGGCCCCGGCCGAAAAGCCGCGCCGGACGCCCGGGACATTGAAAAAGCCGCCGAGATCCTGGTTCAGGCCAGATATCCCATACTTAATGCCGGCGGCGGAGCTCTGGGCGCTGGAGCCGCTGAAGAAGTGATGGAACTGGCGGAACTGCTGTCGATGCCGGTGGCTACCACTCTGCTGGGCAAGAGCGTATTCCCGGAAGACCATCCCCTTTCCTTGGGAGGCGGGGTCTATCCCCGAAGCAAGTACGCTTCCGGACCGGCCCTGCAGGTGAACCGGAAAGCCGACGCGGTTTTGGCGGTGGGTAATTCCTTCCGGCTGCCCAATGGCACCGATGGCCGGCCGATACCCGACGGCGTTAAGCTGATCCACATCAACGCCGACGAAGCAGACCTGAACAAGACCTATCAGGCCGATGTGCCCATATTGGCCGATGCCAAACTGGCGTTGCGGGCTTTGATTGACGCGGTGCGAGACCGGTTGGGGCCGGGCGCCGGCGGCCTCAAAGAGGAAGTGGTCTCTGAAATCAAGCAGGCCAAGGAAAAGTGGCTGGGCGAGTGGATGCCGGTCTTCACCGATGAATCGACGCCCACCAACGGATACCGAGTGGTCTATGACTTGATGCAGGTTGTCGACATGGAACACACCATCGCCTTGCACGATGCGGGAGGTAGCCGAGGCTACATCACACCCTTCTGGGTAGCTACCCGTCCCCACAGCTTTGTGGCGATGGGCGGGATGGCCCCGATGGGGTGGTCGATGGGAGCGGCCATTGGGGTCAAGCTGGCCCACCCCGACCAACTGGTGGTCCACCTGCTGGGCGATGCCTCATTTGGCATGACCGGAATGGAGATAGAAACCGCGGTGCGCATGGGCCTGCCCACTTTGACGGTGCTGATTAACAACGGTGGTATTGGCGGCGGCATGATGGGCATGGACCGTCCGGGCGGGACTCCACCGGCAATGGCGCAACTGGGCGGAAATTTCAGCGAAGTTGCTAAAGGTCTGGGGGCTTACTCGGAAAGAGTGGAAGAGCCCGCTGAGATTGCGCCTGCTTTTCGGCGGGCGATCAAGGCCACTGAGGAAGGTCAGGCGGCGCTGGTGGAAGTGATGATCAAGCCCATGCGTACCCCGGACCTTCCCGACGATTGGTCGTTGTAGCCCGAGTGTGGGTGTACCGAGCGGTGGTGCATCGAAAAATTGACCCGGGCTGCCCGCCTTTAACTGGAAATGCTGGGCGGCCTTGCTGATGAACCGCCTTTCCTGGGTTATTCTGGTCTTTGCCATCGGGTTCGCGGCGGTCCATCTGGTGCCTCTGTTGGTGTGGAAGCCCTGGCCGGCGAACTCGTTGATTGGCGTCGGCACTGCTCTGGACCTGCTCAGCCCGCTAATCATGCTTCCTATGTATATGTTGCTGTACCAATGGGGACACAACCGAACGCCAGTACAATCGTCACAACCGTCGATGTGGTGGGGCCTTGCCTTCCTGGTGTTTGCCGTCCTGTGGGTTGAAGGACACGGTATGCACCTCGCGGCCAACGCGATCAGCCTCGCATTGAAAGCGGCGAATATTAGTGGCAAGCCCTACGCGGTAACCTACCTATTTGACGAAGTAATCAGTCATTACCTGTGGCATCTGGGCATGGTTGGCCTTTCAGCATTGGTGGTTGTTCGTGAATGGTTGAAACCGGTGCCCGGCCAAACCGCGCCCTGGATGCTGATACTACCGGCGGGACTGGTCTACGGGGGAATATTTTTCGGCGCAGTAACCGAGGGAGGCACCTGGCCGTTGGGTCTGACCTTCGCCGTGGTCTTCTGCGTCGGGGGTTTGGTTTTGGGTCGAGCAAGGTTGAGGACTCAGCCGCTGCTGGCCTTCTTTTCCACCGGCTACCTGGTAGCCGCGGTTTGTTTCGTAGCCTGGGCGGTTATATGGGGTGGAATGCCTCAGTTCACTGAAGTTGGGCTGATCAAGTAGTGGGCCACGGTGGTCTTACCTTAAAGATTGGAGAGTGCGGGTATGAAAAGCGTCGAAATCGACCGGCAAAAACGCCTGAAGGAAGAACCTGGCAAGGGACACAACCGCTGGCACCCGGACATACCTCCAATATTGGAAGTCGATCCAGGGGAAGATGTCCTGTTGGAGACGCGCGACGCCTCCGATGGACAGATTAAAAAAGAAATGACCGTCGATGATCTGGGAAACCTGGACAGTAAGGTAGCCCATCCTCTGACCGGCCCGGTTTACATAAAGGGGGCCCAGCCGGGAGACCTGTTGGAAATAGAGTATGTCGACATCCTGCCTCAACCTTACGGGTGGACTCGCAACCGGCCCGGCGCCGGCTTCCTGCGCGACCTGTTTCCTGAACCTTATCTGGCCCATTGGGACATTCAGGGTGATTGGGCCACCTCGGCGCAGATTCCCGGTGTCCGCATCCACAACGGTTCCTTCATGGGGACGGCAGGGATTGCGCCCTCTAAGGAACAACTTGGCCAGTGGACGCAGCGGGAGGCAGACCTGGTCCGGCGCGGCGGCACCGCTTATCCGCCCGACCCCGAGGATGCGGTCCCCGGTTCGGGACCGATCGCCAGTCAGGGGCTGCGGACCATACCGCCCAGGGAAAACTGCGGGAATGTGGACGCCAAGCAACTGACCAAAGGCTCCAAGCTCTTCATACCGGTCAACGTTGAAGGCGCGCTCTACTCGACTGGAGACGGGCACTTCGCCCAGGGAGACTCGGAGTGCTGCATTACCGCCATTGAAATGGGCGCGTCCGCCGTCGTGCGGTTTAAAATCCACCAGGGGGAGGCAGCGGCGCGAGGGATCAAGTTTCCCAGGTTTTCTCATCCCGGCTATTTCGCTCCGCCGGAGTGGGCCGCCCCCAGAAACTTCATCGCGACGATGGGAATGCCAATTCGCGATGACGGGACTCAGGAGGGCGAAGACCTGACCCTGGCGGCCCGCAACGCGCTGGTCAACATGATTGAGCTGCTTCAGGAAAGGGGCTGGACCAGGGAGCAGGCCTACATTATTTGCAGTGTGGCGGTGGACTTGAAGATCAGTAATGCGGTGGACTTGCCTAACGTTACCGTGTCGGCATTTTTGCCGGAGGACATTTTTCAGGGTTGAGGGTTGATTGGTTGATTGTTGGTTGATTGATTGAAGGGGATTGGGCCAATTTGGATCAGTGATTCCGGGAACTAAGTAATGGCCCGCCAAAACCTAAGAACTCCTAACGGACTTGTTATTCTGAACCGGAGCGAAGTGGAAGTGAAGAATCTAAGATTCTTCGTCGCGGCTTATATCCTAGGCCACTTCGACCAACTCAGAGCCTGCCCTGAGTTCATCGAAGGGACAGGTGGGCCGAGGGGCTCTTCAGAATGACCATGGATTTATTTTGATAGGGACTCTATAAAGAAAGAAGACGGCCAAGCCGTCTTCTTCAGTTCATATATCGGTGCTATTAACCGCACTATCCCAAGCTACCTCACCGTCTCATCTAGCTGCCTATTTGACTCTCCCGTTAGTACCAGCTTGAGGCTCAAGGACTAGGAAGAGGTCTTCTAAGTCGAGTGGCTTTAGCTGGCCCGTTTGACTTCCAGAGTTTCGCCCGGCGCCAATGCAACCCGCCGTACATTTATACCCAACTTCAGGAGCCAGTAACCCAGAGTAGCCTTGCTCACTCCCAGGTCGTCGGCGGTTACGGACAGGCCGCGCTCGTTGACCATTTCTGGAAGTAGGCGTTCCAACGGCCGCTGGTGTTCATTCTCTACCCGAAGCATCAACTTAGTCTTCCTTGCCAAAGTACCCTCCTGTGACTTTTTGTGATTTGAACTGTGAGGTTCTGTGATGTACCATACGGTACCATCTGTTCGCAATTTTGTCAATACTTGGCTTAATTAATTCTTAAAAAAGTATAAGAAAAGTTTAGAACAAGCGTGAGCAGCTACGATTAGTGAATATTTGCGAATCTAAATCGGTTTTTCCCGGTACAGGGCCGCTGCCACGCCGCCCAGGTCTTGACTAGGGAATTCCCCCAGGTGAAGCAGGTGCGTGGGTAAGTTTGGTAGTGTGTTTGGTTTGATTTGGTGGTGAGTTGGCTGCCTTGCTAGGTAGGCCAGCCCCCTTGACTATAGGTGGGTAATAGGCCGCAAAATGGATTTGGGTCTCGGCGGTGAATCGATGGGACGCAGCATCTGAAGGTATGGTATCTTCGGTGAAGTACCCGATGGCTGAGAATAGGACCCCATTATTGAGAAAAATGTACTATTGAATGGACTGTCAATGGAACTGAAACGACCGGAAATAAAGGTACTGGTTAAGAGCTAATCGACATCCCCGGGGAATTTGGAGAATGGCGCGAATTGGTCGGTCGATTGTCGTTGGCGATATAGAATGGGAAGCATGATCGAATTACTGAGAAGCTGGTCCCACTGGTTGGAGGGATTTGCCGACAGTCCGTGGGCCGTCGTAATACTGGTAGCGAATTCCTTTACCGAGTCCATCTTCAATCCCATACCCCCCGACCCGCTGCTCATTGGAATGTCGGTGCTAAACCAGAACCTGGCATTGGTCTACGCCGCTCTGGTCACCGTTTCCTCGGTATTGGGAGCTTTGGTCGGGCACTGGTTGGGACTAAGGCTGGGCAGGCCCGTGGTCTTGAAGTTTATCTCGGAGCAGAAACTAGCCCGGGTTGAAGCCATGTTTCAGCGATACGGGTCCTGGACGATATTGGTGGCGGCGTTTACGCCCATACCTTATAAGGTGTTCGCCATCACGGCGGGAGTGTTGGAACTCAACCGGCGGCCCTTCTTGATCGCTTCCTTCATCGGACGGGGCGCGCGGTTTTTCTTGCTGGGCGGGCTGATATTCTTCTTTGGCGCGGCAATGCAGGAGTTCATCGCGTCCCGATTTGAGATAATCACCATCGTGCTTTCGGTACTGTTGGTGGCTGGTCTGATTGGCCTGTTTTTGATAATGAGGTGGCGCAGGTCCAACGCGGCAGCTACTGTGGGCGGAGCCCAGCCCCAAGAATCTGATTGAACTGATTTACAAGAAACTGATTTATAAGAAGCTGACCAACAATCTCTGACTCCTGGTAAGGGTGACTCATGCAGATTCCGACTTTGCGGGATGTATACGCGGCCAAGAAGCTAATCGCTCAGTACCTCCCTCGCACTCCATTGCACTACTCGGCGGGTCTCAGCGAGGTATTGGAAGCCCAGGTTTACCTCAAGCACGAAGACCATTTCCCGCTGGGAGCGTTCAAGCAGCGGGGGGGCATCAATTTCGTAGCCCATCTCACCCAGGAAGAGCGGGACCGGGGGATGATTACCGCCTCCACCGGCAATCATGGGCAGTCGATTGCCAGCGCGGGCCGGATCTTCGGCGCCAGGGTGTTGGTCGCACTGCCGGAGAACGCGAATCCGCTCAAGGTGGCGGCCATGCGCGCGCTGGGGGCGGAGTTACTCTTTCACGGCGCAATCTATGACGAGGCCCGAGAATATGCCGAGCGTCTGGCCCGGGAAGAAGGCTACCGGTACGTGCACCCTTCCAACGAACCGCTGCTAATCTCGGGAGTGGCAACCCAGACTCTGGAAATAATCGAAGACTTGCCCGATGTTCAGGCCATTTTGGCGCCGATGGGTGGAGGCAGTGGGGTAGCTGGAACCTGCCTGGTCGCCAAAGCGATCGACCCCAGCATACAGGTGTTGGCGGTTCAAGCCGAGGCTGCGCCAGCGGGTTATTTGTCGTGGCAGCAGGGACAGTTGGTTCAGGCGCCGATGAATACCTTTGCCGAAGGAGTAGCCACCGGCGGAGGCTACGAGCTGCCCCAGACCATCATTCGCCACAGCCTGGACGATTTTATTCTGGTTAGCGATGATGAGATACGCTACGCCATGGGCCTGCTGATTGAGAAGGCCCACACTCTGGCCGAAGGGGCCGGCGCGGTGGCGACTGCCGGAGCGTTGAAACACCGGGAAGCACTAAAAGGTAAAAAGGTAGTTATCGTAGTCAGTGGCGGGAACGTAACGCTGGCCCAAGTGGAAGAATCAATAAAAGTGTACCAAAAAGGTCAGTAAGGATTTCGAGTTAGGACAAGTGCTTAGCGGAGAAGTAGCGGGCCAGGTTGTCCCGGGTGAACTCGGTGAGTGGC
>JACZRM010000079.1 GCA_022576105.1 Chloroflexota bacterium
GGAGGTCCTTAACGCGGAGGAGAGGCTCGCGATTCATCGCTCCCTCAGCCTGGGGTTAAAGATGCGGTCCAGCGTAAAACCCAACATGGCGAAGCCCAACCCCGTGAGCATCAGCAGCACCGCCGGGCCCAGCACCCAGTAGTAATACCCTTTGTAGAGCGCGCCGTTTTGTTGGGCGTCGTTGAGCACCTTGCCCCAGGTGGGCAGCACTGGGTCTCCCAGTCCCAAGATGGCCAGAGAAGCTTCCAGAAAGACGAAGGCGGGTATCAAAGTGACAAAACCGGGCACCAGTATCGGGATGACCCTGGGGACCATGTACAGCAGAATGATGCGCCGGTTGCCCGCGCCGTAAGCGCGCGCCGCCTCAATGTAGGACGACTCACGCACCTGCAGGAAGATGGCCCGGTACACTTTGATGGAAGCGCTGAATACGCCCAGCAAAATGACGATTCCCAGGATGAGCCAGATACTCCGAGAGTATAACGTCCCCACCAGGATGAGGATGGGCAGTCCGGGAAGGATCATGTTCAACTCGGTAATCCGTTGAATGGAAGCATCGGTCCATTTTCCGTACCAGACACCGATGGCGGCGATAATTAGCGTGCTGATGCTGGAGCCTACCGCGGCCAGGAGGCCGAAGGCCAGCGCGATGGCAGCCCCCCAGAGCAGCGCCACGGTGAGGTCACGTCGCCGGTGGTCGGTACCGGCCAGGCCGTGCACCTTGCCGTAGACCACCAGCTTTGCATCAAAGTCAGACCCCGGTTCGAACACCAGACCCTCCACCAACAATGTATGGCGGCCCTTGAGGGGCTTCAACGGTTCTGCGCCAGGGCCTGCCCTGAGCGAAGTCGAAGGGTCGGCAAAGAGGCCTATCTCCGCCGACTGCCCGTCCAGCCGTCGGGCCAAGCGCCGGTCCAGGGATATGGAGTACCGCTCTGATGCGCCCACGCTGCGCTCTCCCAAGGACAGCGTTCGGCCATCCGGCGTCAGCCAAAACAGCGTCACGTGGGGAGGACGCTCACTGAACTTGGCATCGAAAAACAGGTTAAGCTCGCTGGGAAATTCATCATAAGCGTAGTCGAACTCCAGGGAGATCTGTACGCTGGTTATAGTGTCCGATATAGCTTCCACCCGCTTGGTGTCAGCTTGCCGGCTGTCCACGACAATGGTGCTAGGCAGTTTGTTCCCCCGGAACAGATTCACCCACGCGGGTTGGGCGTTCCTGGGGTGCTCAATCCAGATTCCCTCGCCGCCCCGCCAGAGCCGCACCGCTTCATTGTAAGGAATAGCAATTACGCCGTAGAGGGCCATGCCTACCAGACCCGCAATGATGGCCAGGCCTACCAGAGCGGAGGAATAGTGGGGCACCTCCCGCAACAGGCCGATCATGTTTTACTTTCCCCGCCGATCTTCACCCTGGGGTCTACCAGGGCGTAGAAAATATCCAGCAGAAAGACCGTCAGGCCCAGGAGGTAGGCGTAAATGACGACTGAAGCTACGATCACCGGGATGTCGAACTGGCCGATGGCTTGAAACAGAAGCCTCCCCAGTCCCGGCCAGTTGAACACGGTCTCCAGGATGATGGAGCCGCTCCACAGGCCGATAATACCCAGCGCGAAATTGGTGATGATTGTGGGCAGGGTGGGGCGCAGAATGTACCTGCGCTCAATTACCGCTGATGGCAGCCCTTTGGCCTTGGCCATTTCCACGTAGTCTTCACTGGCGTAGATTAGAAAGAAGGTCCTCCAGGAATACATGGATAGAAAGATGGAGCTGATAACCAGGGCCGCCACCGGCAATATCATGTGCCGGAGGACGCTCAGGGCGTAGGCCGGTGTGCTCTCCGGCGGAGGCGCGTCCACCAGGCCGCCGAATGGGAGCAGCTTGAGCAATGAGGCAAATATGAGAATGAGAAATATCCCGTAAAACCAGGAAGGAGCCGCCGATGTGGGGGCCAGGGCCACCACCGTCCGGTCCAGGAAGCTCCCGTAGCGCCGGGAGAGGAAAAGGGCCAGGAAGATGGCCACAAAGAAGAGCCCAAAAAAAGTGGTGGCAAATAGCAAAAGAGTGGCCGGCAGGCGCTCCAGCAAGATCAGGCGCACTTGTCGGGAGCCGCTGTCGCTGGTCAATTGTTCGGCGCGCCCTAGATTCAAGGAGAGGGCGTCGATGAGGTAGGTGAAGCTCCGCCAGATAAACGGCTGGTCCAGCCTCAAGCGCTTGATCTCCAACTGTACTTCCTGCTCGATCAACTTCTTTAGCTCGCCGGGAGGCAGGGCTTGAAGATCGGGGTCGGACAGGACGTGGGCGCCCGCCGCCTCCCGAGCTTGGGCGATTCGTATGTTGTCCACGTGGCCGCCCATGTTGGTAATCAGCACCGTCAAGTACACGCCAACTACCACGGTTAGCAGCAGGGACACCGCTCTAAGGAGGGCGTAGCGGGCTACGCGCGTAAAGGTGTCGGAGAACAAGGCTCTTGGCCACCGCTGGAGCCATTTCACCTGCGGGAAGGATATCCTGGCCATGTCATCACTGCTTATTTAGAGTCTCTAACAAAATGACTAACTGCTCATCCCAAGGCTGTAGTTAGTGAGCAATCTCAAATCCCCCATCCCCCTCTGCAAAGGGGGCTATCGACTCTCCCCCTTTCGAAAAGGGGGGACTGAGGGGGATTTCCTCGATCCTCAGGGCAACTTGCATTTCATTTTGTTAGGAGTTCTTAAGACCTTTTCGAGCTCTAGGGACCAACGGTCACAAATGAAAACTTTTCGAAGGAAGGGATACTCACCAGCTTGGAGACTACCACTACTTCAAGACGGGTTGACCCGATCTCCAGGTCGGCGGTTTGCTCTGAGGTGAGGTTTACCTCCCACATCCCGTCGGAGGTCGGCTGTGCGTCGGCCACCGTTACCAATTCGCCACGGGCATCTAACAGCAGAAACCGGGCGAACTCCACATCGTCCACCGGGTAAGGCTCACCTCTGAATGTAACCCGGACCGTAAATTGGGCTGCCTCTCCGGTGGTAACCCGAGTGGGACCGGAGATGTCAACTTGCGGAATCCTGGGGGAGGAGAAGCGCTGCCACTTATCGGGCGGGTCTGGAAACCGGTCGAATCGGCGGAGCACCACAACTTTTTCGGTGGTATGCACCGAAGCCAGGTAAAAAGGCCCCTGGCCTACCCAGAAGTGTCCTCTGGCGTCCTGCCACTCGCCCAGCAGCCGGTGGCGCTCTTGGGCTTGGGCGGCACTGATGTATTGGCCCGCGGTCTTGGCGTAAGGAATGAACGCCTCCTGCCTGGCCTGGGCGTTATAGCGCTCCAGAATTGGCATGCTGGGGCCGGCAATGTAGTTCATCCACTCCACTTCAAGCTGGTCAGCCTTGCTGGAAGAAAAGGCCAGCTCCCGGTTCTGCTCCGCCAGGATGCCCAGCGCCAGGCTGGGCCAGGGCGTGTCAGTGAACAGGTAACCGGCCCGAGACGCGGCGATGGTCTCCGCGTCGGGAAATATCTGGTCGCTGTAGACTTCCACCACCAGGGGGTCTTCCTGAACGATGCGTAATCCCCGGTAGTGACGGAGGAAGGTCTCCAGAGAGGGGACCTCGGCTTCATCGAAAAGAGGACTTTCCGGTTTAGACCGGTCAAAAAGCATGATGAAGCTGACTATCATGTCTCCCAGGGACAACTTGCTGCCATCGTGCCACTCTGTTGAGTATAGGTCATCCGGGTAGCGGATCACCGTCTTGGTCCGGGCCGTGAGGCCTTCCGGGTGCTGCTCCCCGACGGTGATGAAGCTTTCTGTAGTGGCATCCCAGTTAATCCAGGCATCGGCGGGCACGTTAATAGAAGGTACGAAAATTAGCTCCAGCCAGTCATGGGTCCTGGTAACCGGCGTGCCCACCTCCACGAACACCTGGGCATGTTCCAGCCGCTGCGGCCAGGCAAGGCCGGTAAAAGGGTCGGGCAGGGTAGCGCTCTCGGTGGTGGCGCGAATAATCATCAGATCATAAATCCAGTTGCTGCCCGCCACCGGGTTCCAGGGCTCAGTCAGGATGCTGGGAGTCCCGAAGGTTATCCGCTCCTGTTCCTGTGCTGGGTCGACAAAGCCCAGGGTGTAGGGCCACAGCCCCGAACCGGAAACGCCTCCAGCCAGATCGGCGGCCAGGCTAACTTCAGTCCGGCGGGGCCAGACGTTAATGCTATCAACCAACCAAATACGAATGGAATCCTGCATGGCCAGTTCCAGCGCCCTGGCCATTAGCCGCTGCCGGTCTTCCCAGGTAGGATAGTCACGACGGCCCAGAGTGTCTGCCACCTCGTCTAACTCCGGTACCGGCGTATACGCTTGCCAGAGCAGCTCGGGCCTGCCCCGGGAAGTGTAGAAGAAGTTGAAGTTACCTGCTTGGTCTCGGCTGATGGCCGTGGATATCCAGCCGCCGGTATAGAGGTGCCAGCGACCTTCGGCCGGGTCGCCGCCGATCCAGAGGGGGGAAGCCTCGGCAGCGGTCTTGTACTGCCGGTCAACGGTGAAACCCTGGTCTTCCAGGAGTGCGGCGATGTAATCACCGGTGCCCCTTCTTTCATCTTCCACCCGGATCAGGAAAATAATCCGCACCGGTTCCCCCTGGTAGTGCCACTTACCATCCTGCAGCACTGCGCCCAGTCCTTCCATTTCCCTGGTAATGACGGCCCGGGCCTGTTTGGGGTTATGCGCGTAGCGGACTTCCAGGGCCCTGGCCACGGCGGACAGGCGGGCGTAATCCGGAAAGGTGGTGTTAAGCGGCAAATATCTGGGTACAGCCAGGCCTCCGTAAATCTCCTCGACTATGTGGTCGCGGTCCACCAGCCAGTTCATGGCCTCACGAATGGCTGGAACGTGGAAAGGGTTGAGAACGTCGGTCTCGGGGAAAGTGGGTCCAACGGGATTGAAGGTCAGCTCGGTGTATGACCCATAGGAGATGTCGTGGTCCATGACCGCAGAGTCCTTTATGCGTCGCTCACGGTCGGGATCAGAGGTGCCGGAGGCGTACAAATGTACATCGCCGGCTTCAATCATTGCCAGGATTTTGTCGAAGTCGGGTTCTTCAATGAAGACCACTTCCTGAACCGGTCGCAATCCGACCTGGGCCGGGCTGGCCTCGGCCGGCGTCGCTGGCGTTGACGTTGCCGTTTGGGTCAGAGCAGGCCCGCCAACCGGGGTTGCATCTGTTGTAGGCGCCTCGGTAGGTTCCGGTCCGGTACAGGCAATGGCCAGGACCGCCAGGGCCAATGCAATGGCGCTCCACCAACCCGTGATAGCCTTCTGCTTTGGCATTTCCGCCCCCCTTCCCCACCAGGCAGGCCAGCAGGATCAAACTGTGGCGCTATTGTAGCCTGTAGGATTGGATTTAGGAAACACCCCGGCCCGCGCAGATGTAGAGAAACTGACCTCTCCCCCTGAAATAAGTCCACCGGAAGTGAGGTCCGATACAATTTATGAGCTCGGAGGGGCTCAACTAGGTTCTATGAGACGTTGACTGGAGAATGGAGGAGATTAGGGCAATGCCGCTGCCCAGAGAGTAACCGGTGGTCCGGCGAATATGAGAAAGTCCCCGGCGTGAGCCAGGGGACGCTTGTGTGCGGTAAGGCACTAGAAGTTATTTCTTCTTAGTTGTTGTCCTTAACAATCTTCCTCTTCCTCTTCCCCGTCACGATCATAATATTCTCGCAGAATAGCCGGACTGCAGGTTAGGAGGTAGATAGTTGAGGGGGTACTATGGGCGAATAGTGTCAACGATCGTTCATTTTTCAAAGCCAGTTGTTGGGCTCACAGAGTCTCCCCACAGACCCAGTCATACATAATCCGGCGGCCAAAGATCGACCCTCAGGGTCTCCTCGCACCAGCGGGCGACCCCCAGCAGCTTCCCCTCGGCGAAAGGCAGGCCGGCCAATTGCACCCCCAGGGGGAGACCGGAACCGGCTAGCCCTGAGGGTATGGTAATGGTGGGAAGCCCGCCGGAAGTCCAAGGCGCTTGGAACACCGCATCCCCGGTAGTAGTCAGGTCTTGGGGCGCAGGCGCCGGAGTGGTGGGCATCAGCACCGCATCCACTGGCTGCACCATTTCCGCCAGGTCATTCCTTAGCTGCCGGCGCAGTCGCTGGGCCTGCAAGTAGTCGACGCCAGAAACCAGCAATCCCATCTCGATGTTGCTTCGGATTTTGGGGCCGTACTCATCGGCCCGGTCCCGATACCATTCCTGGTGGAAGGCCGCCGCCTCAACATTACTGACCAGGCGCTGGCAGCTGTGGGCGGTGGCGAAGCTTTCCGGCAATGTCACCTCCTCGATCACAGCCCCGGCCTGGGCAAGCTTTTGGGCCACCTCCTCTGTGTGCCTTTGCACTTCTGGCACGGAATGCTGGAAGAAATAGTCCTTGATCAATCCGATGTGCGGCGGCCCAGTATGCTGGGCCATCTGAGCCAGAAAGTCCGGCGTCGGCTCAGTGGATGAGCCTGGGTCCAGAGGGTCATGGCCAGACAGCGCCTGAAGCATAATGGCGGCGTCCTCCACCCTACGAACCAATATTCCCACAGTATCCAACGACCAACTCAGGGGTACCACTCCATACTTGCTGATACGGCCGTAAGTAGGCTTGAGTCCCACAATGCCGTTGTAGGCGGCAGGACGGCAGGTGGAGCCGCCAGTCTGGGAACCCAGAGCCCCGGCGCACATGCCCGTGGCCACCGCCACCGAAGAGCCGCTGCTGGAGCCCCCGGGAGTATGGGCCGGGTTCCATGGATTCCGGGTTGGAGAGGGATCGCTGGAGGCGAACTCGGTAGTGACCGTCTTTCCCAGAATTATGGCCCCGGCCGCTTTCAACCGGCTTACCGCTGTGGCATCGTAGCCGGGCACAAAATCGGCGAAGATGCGGGAATAGGCGCTGGTTTTCATGCCGCCGGTATAGAAGATGTCCTTCAACCCGATGGAAATGCCATGAAGGGAACCCAGCGAATCCCCATCCAGGGCTGATTCCCGCTGCTGTGCGGCACCCAGCACCTCTTCCCGGTCGATGGTAACCCAGGCTTCTAAACTTGGGTCCAGGGCTTCGATGCGGTCCAAAAGGCTCTGGGCCAATTCCACCGGGGAAAGGCTGCCCCGGCGAATCTCTTCGGCCGACTGGACCACTGTCAGTTGATAGGGTTGTGGCAAGTCTCCCCCTTGACCTGTGAACCCGAGCTGCCTACTGGTAAAAGCCCGGTTCGACGCTGTTTTCCGGCGGCTCCCGGCGTATCTCCCACATGTTCCGGGCCGTGTCCTGCAACGGGACCTTCAACTCCGCGGCCCGGCCGGGGCCCCACAGGGCTTGTGCCCGCCGGGTCAATTCTTCCAGAATCTGCTCTTGAATCGGATCTTGAGCCATGAATGCCTCGTCTTTGCCCTGCCGGCACGCTATTGCGGGATATCTGATCCTGCGTGGGCCCCAGCCACCGCCAGCCGAATTGTATTGCAGTCGTAACAGAGGGTCAAACCTCCGGGGGCTGGTGCGGTTTAGCGCCGGGCGCCAGCTTTGCATTCCATTGGGATTGGGTTAACATCGGGTCAA
>JACZRM010000080.1 GCA_022576105.1 Chloroflexota bacterium
GGTCAAGGTTTCCTGGATCAGGGAATGGGAAAACTGGTAACGGTCTATCGCGTGGGGATGTTCCAGCAGTACCCGAGCGTCTACTGCCTCCGCCATCACCGCCACCAACCGGTCCATGGTCAAGTCGGCCATCAATGGCTTCAACTGGTCAAGACTGAATTCCCGCCCGATGAACGCGGCAACGATCAGCGTCTGCTGGCACTGCTGCGACAACCGGTTCAACCGTCGCCCAATCACTTCGGTGATCCCTTCCGACATCCGGATGCTCCAGGAATCCTGATCCCCGGTCCGCTCCGGGGTCAGCCCTCCCTCCTGGGCCAAGAGCCGCACCACCTCGGTGACAAACAGGGGGTTTCCTTCCGTCTGGGTATACACCGCCCGCACTAATCGCGGCGGCGGCACTGCGCCGGTGACCACCTCAATTAACCGGCCCACGTTTTGCTCGCTCAACCCCAGCAGCAATACTTGCTGCAATATTTGCTCCCGGGTCAGTTCCCGCAGGGTCTCCGCCAGGGGATGCTGCCTGGAGTGTTCCAGGTCCCGGTAGGTCCCCACCAACAGCAGCCTGGCGCCGTCCAGTTCTTTGGCGATAAACTGGAGCAACTGCAGCGATGGCTGGTCGGCCCAGTGCAGGTCGTCCAACACCAACATCATCGGTTGGCGCTGGCTGGCGGTCTTCAGGAAGCTGGTGATGGCGTCAAATAGCTGGGTCCTGGCTTGCTCCGGGTCCTCCAGGGGAGGCCGAGGCTTCAGGTCCGGCAGCACCTGCTTCAATTCCGATACCAACTGGACGATGTCGGCGGCCCCAACCCCCAGCTCGGTGCGAAGTTGTTCCGGGTCCCGGCCCCGTGCGTAGGCGGAGATCACCTGCACCCAGGGCCAGTAGGGGGCGGTACCCTGCTCTTCGCAGCAGGACCCCCGTAAGACCAGCGCCCCCCGCGACTCAGCGTAACCGGCCAGCTCCTGGGCAATGCGGGTCTTGCCAATGCCGGGTTCCCCCACCAGAGTGACCAATCTTCCCTGACCGGACAGCGCATCTTCAAATGCCGCTTTCAGCTCCCTAAACTCCCGCTGGCGGCCCACAAACACATCATCCGAGAGACGGGCCAGAGCATGGACGTCGGCGGGGTGTCCGCCCGCAGCGGCTGCGTGGGTAAGGTCCAGACTTTCCAGTACCGCCAGGACGTCAGCTGCGCTTTCGGGCCTCTCCCGAGGGTCTTTCGCCAGCAGACTCATGATCAATGTTTCCAGGGAAAGGGGACACTCCTGGTTGCGCCACGAAGGCAACTCCGGCGGTGTATTGATGTGCTGAGCGATGATGGCCGAGGAGTCGTCACCCAGAAACGGCGGACGCCCGGTGACCATCTCATAGAGCACGGCTCCCAGAGAGTAGAGGTCGGACCGGAAGGTCACCTCCTCCCCCAGGGCTTTTTCCGGCGACAGGTAAGACACCGTACTAATATGGGTTGCGCCGTTATTCAGCCCGGAACTATCGATGGCTAGGTCAAGACCAAAGTCAGTTATCTTGGCCACCCCATCGTTGGTCAGCCAAACGTTGCCCGGCTTCAGGTCCCGGTGCACAATGCCTCCACCATGGGCGAATTCCAGCCCCCGGCAAATCTCCTGGGCGATGTTGATGGCTCTTTCCAGCGGCAGCCGGTGGTCGGCTGCAGATTGAATCAACCCTTCCAGGTCCCCACCGCCCATCAGTTCAGTGGCAATGAAGGGTCGGCTAGGCTGTCCTGAGTCTGCCGAAGGATGCTCCCCAATTTGGAAGACGGTTACCACGTGAGGGTGTGACCCCAAACGCGCCATCGCCAGTGCCTCGCGCTTGATGCGAGTTCGAGTGACTTCGTCCAGTCCCTCGGTATTGATCAGCGCGAAGGCCACGTCCCGGCGCAGTAGGGTATCGGTGGCCAGGTATACCTTCTTGTTGCCAATCTCACCCAGGAACTGTTTGATTTGATACCGCCCGGTGGAAGAGGAGATGGTTTGCTGTAATTCAGTAACGTCTGTGGGCGGGGGATCCGCCGAGACTTGGGCCAGCACCGCGCCCGACGCCACGGAGGATGTAACTCCTATTGCACGCTCGGCGGCGGACAGGAATTCTGTAGCATCTACGTTTTTTGGATCAAATGCTAAGACCGCCCGAGCACGATCGCGCACAATGCTCCAATTGAGGTCGGCGACAGCATTTTCTGCTTCGTCAAGGAGACGTTCATTTTGCCTTCTAAGTCGCTCAGTTACCATACCCCGAAACTCCCCCCCAACTTCAACTACCGGGCGCCGCCGTGTTAGGGGATTGTACTCAAGTTGTTGAAATCTGACAAGACATAACGCCGCGTAACTGGGAACATGAGCAATGAACGGTCTCTCTCAGATGAACCAGGCTTGGCCCGAAAAACACTAAATCCGGGCCGGAGCCCCTGGTTCATTGGGTTGCCTGGCCTTTTATCTACAACTTGAGCGCTTGCTATCGGCATCCGAGGTATCAATTCCGGGGAGAGGATAAACGACACGAGATCCTAAACTAAAGCCAAGGTGAAACCCGCGGGATTGGCCTGATAAGCTAGAGAGGATGAAGAGAGTGTGGAGGTGTAGTGGGGGTGGGATGTGCCCCCGCCAAGGCAGACACGCCAACGGTCAACCGGCATAGATGCCGACCGGTTCAAGATTAGTGGCCAGCACCGGTTGGATAGCTGCAAAGTTACCCTGAGCATGAATCCTCAGGCCCTGTCATAAATATTCATAATATAGGAACAATTTTTCCACCGGCTATTTCACTTACCAGCGCTATAGATTATATGATGCCCCCGGATGCTTTGATCTAAATGCTAAGTCTGATATGTGCCTGGCACCACATTTATTTTCCGTCCGAACCCGTGGCGGTACTGGGTCAATGGCCGAACCAACCAGACACAACATCTCGCGGCATTTGCAGGGAGTGTATTGCCATGAGTACGAAATCGCCAACTAACACACTCAGCATAGACTGGCTGACGGATGAAGATTTGGCTTGGCGTCCGAAAATTGATGCTCAGGAATTGAACTGGAAACATATAAAACGGCTTAGAGAGTACGAAAAAAAGGTACCTTCTCAACGTATAACTGAACCGGTTGGCATTGCCCAGCAACGACTCATACAAAACGATGTGAAGGACCAGCTAATGCGACTCTGCTTCGCGACGATGGGAAGGGCCAATAAGCCAAAGAGCGTTACCTTCTACGGGATACTCCACCGTTTACATCTACCAACGTTCGGACTGTCCTGGCGCCAATACCTTTGGTTTAGAATGCTCCACTGGGAGTTTCTTCAGTGGGCCCAACGCATTATGGACCAATCTGGCCTCTCCAGAGACTGGAAGATAGATACATTGCTGCAGAATCTGCCCCAGATAGGCGGAAAACCAGACCGGTCCTGGCCGCATCGGAACATTCCAGGTGAACCTACGAATGCAGAGGCCGCGATTCTGTGGCGATGGGCGGTTGCGCGAGGAAAAAAAATGAACCAGCGCGAATGGGTCGAATTCACTTCTCGATTTGCCGGTGTCCCATAGGTCCAAATGTTTGGCCGGTATATGTCGGAGAGTCATTTTATCTCCGCGCTCAATTACGTTTGCCTCGCATACCAGAGGATTAGTTGGAAGCACCGGGACCGGTTCAGTCACTTCCCATCATTTTCTATTCGTTTCGTTGGTTTTTCCCGCTAGTTGTTTCCCATAGTATTTCCATAGTATTTCCATCGAAGCGCCGGGAAGCCGCGACCGTGGCGTTAATAGTATGTAGGTGTCTCATGCCAAGTTGAGCGGCGAACTCAAATGGAGAAAAGTGAAAAGGAATTGACGAACAAGCTTGAGGATTCATTAGATATACAGTTGAGGGACCAACTGGATCTGGCGAGGCAGAAGAGGAGAAAGGCAGAAGCCTTTTTCCGTGCCGTATCTGAGGAAGTCAACCGAGCATACCAGCAGGCTGCACCAGAAATTGCTCCAAGAGCCGAACAGAACGTCCCTGATTCACAACACCTGCCAGTGCTGGGCATCAGGATAGGCGGACGCGCGAAGGCCTACCCCTTTCCGTTTATTGCGGTTAAAGGCTTGATCAACGACTCTCTCAACACGACCAAGGTTCTGATCACTCTCGATCCTGAATTTTCGGCCGCCGTTGCCTTCGACCGAACGCTTCTTGGTGAGGAGTTGAATTTTCGTGCATTGGCGGACCGGAAGGACGGACTTTTATTAATTAGTGATGCTGCGACCGGGAGCGTTTGGCAGGCCTTAACCGGAAGAGCCATCGACGGACTCCTGGTTGGGCACGTGCTAAGGGTATTAGATTCGGATTTGAGCACGGCCTTTGACTGGCAGAAATTGTTTCCAGATTCAGAATTCTATTCCTAGTTCGGGTTAACTCTGGAAGTCTCCCCAACTCCGCCTGGAAATGAATAGCCGAACAAATCTCTCGCTGGACCTGACCCTGCCTTCGAGGCACAATCCGGCACAGCACAATCCGGGATTCTAGAATCTCCGGCAAATTCGAACCTTACCTCGGATTGCGCATTGGACTCTTAACAAAGTTGGCTAGCCTTTCTGGCAGGTGCCGGATAAATATAAATGCACTCAGCGTCCCTGATAAGGTAGCCAATGGCAAAATGTAAGAAACACGCTGACCCTCGGTTATCTCGATAACCAGGAATACAACTGATAAAGTCAGCGCCATCACCAAGGCCGTTCCGATGATTAACCGTGTAATACCCACTCGCTCCAAATCATTGGCAAAAAGACCGGGTAGAAACACACTGGCCATCGGCAAAAAGGTCGCTATGAGCCCCCGGTATCCGATACCGTGCTCCACCACAAGCAGCACGCTCCACGAAAGTACCGCACTACACAGCACCATGATGACAAATTTGCGACGCCCGAACAATATCATTCTTTGCTTCATCAAGATGCCGACGACCAGCCAGTAAGTCGCCAGCGACAACGCTATCAAGTAGGCAATGTCGGGTATGCTCACCAGGACCAGGCTGAGGTATCCACTGCCCACGAATCCGCCGGCCCTCAACCCATAGTTGTTTTGCAACCCGGCTGAAGCGACAATGCTAACCAGCAAGGCGATCCCGATCCAACGGATGCTGAAGGTTAGCCCAGGGTACTCCGGTTGGGTATAGTTCTGAGCGACGCTTTCAAACATTGAATAAAAAGCGAACACTACCAGGGCCACTATTAGTGCTGCTATGGCGGTGATGGACAGGGTTTTGTATAGCCCGTGACGGGCCGCGTCATGAGCGATAAGCCCAGGTATCACGTACCCTACGCCCAACAAGAGCGGGACACTTTCTCGATACAATTCGGACAATCCGCTCGCCTGCAACAAAAAGAACTGCGCACCGGCAGAAATAGAAATCGATACCAGAAACTTCTGCCGCCACCCCATCAGCCAATGACGCGGCATCAGTTTGTACACTGTCCAGAAAACACCCAGGGTCACTAGAAAGGCGATTGCGATCATGGTGGGATTCAGAACGCCAGCCCCTAGATAGCCCGGAACGAGGATACTGCCGGTGGTGAGATGGAGTCTGTCGTATATCAACGCGGCCACGACAACCCCCAATACTAGCGCCATTCTCAGTACGCCGGGCTCAAGTAGGAATTCATGCACCAGAAAATTCGGCAAACTTACCGGTCCGACGGGTAAAAGGTCTTGGGACCAAAATAGCTGTCGCTGAGGAACGCGCAGTTATCACAATGCTCCCGTGGCATTTCGCTCCTCAGCAGTGATGGCGCGGTTGCGCGCTGAACCATGCGTTAGCAATGCGGCGCATCTTGCAGTTGTCTCTCCCGCGCTTCAGGCGGATCCAGATCGGAATCTGTATCAATGCAAACTGAATCAAATGCCGCGGATTGCGGCAGGGTGTCAAAAAATTCCGCCAACCCCTCAGCTTGTCTGGTATGTACGTTGGCGAAGCCGACCAGCAATACATGAGGGGTTGGCGCATCTGATAGTAGAGCGCTGATCGTTTCGCGCGCTTGGCGGTCCTGCTTTGTTTCGATATTGATTATTTGGTCCGGCGGGTAACCGTCGGTGATTAACCGATCAGTCACCGACTTTACATAATAGCCCACCGCTGCGATCCGGTCAGGCGCCAGATCAAAAACCGCTATATCCGCAAATAGCAGAGCCCTGAGTTCCCGGTCCAAGCGGTTGTTCAAAATCACCACGGTAGTTGTATCAGCGGTACGATATTTGGCCAGCATATCGAACAAGAAAATCGCGCTTTCGCGGTCGTTCACGGCAAAAAAATTGGCCCAAGTAACAAGCTTGTCATTTATTACTGTGTTTCGTATGGTCAACGCCCCAGGATCAGGAGAGGACTTGGCCATGCCTCTTATCGCGGTGTCCCTGGAGATGCCCAACACAGACGCGATCGCTAGCCCGACGGCTACGTTCTCTTTGAAGGTGTCGTAGTCAAACCGGGCCATATCCTTTTCCGTTACCAACTCAGGTTGAGCAACTATCAACCGGCTGTTTCGTTGTTCAGCGCCGATCTTCAAGATTTCCAAGAGTTGTGGGTCCTGTTCGGACGCTACCAATACTCCATATCGAGGGCAGGTATTCAGCAATGATCGGGCGATTTCAGGTAAGGTTTCGCCCATCACATCCTGGTGGTCTATTCGAATGTTGGTAATCACACCAATTTGGGAATCAACCAAACGGGTTTCGCTTACTTCTTGCAGATTGGGTCGGATTGCCATGCACTCAGTCACCAGGGCTTTGCAGCGCGGTTCAATCCTCTCTTTGATCAGGTCAATCTGTTCCAGGATGGTTGGGGCCCCTCTGCGCCGAAGAGGAACGTCGACTCCCCCGGAATCTATGAAAACGGCGGCGGTGCCCGTCGTCTTGGCTGCGGTGTTGATACCGGCTTCCCTTAGCATCCCCGCTATCATCCGGGTAACCGTTGATTTTCCTCGAATTCCGTTCACATGAATCCGGATGTCAAGCTCTTCCAACTGTTGCTGATGCCTGCTGGATTCGGCCTGCCATCGATAAACCAACGTGGCCACCAGGAACAAAGATACGATGTAGGAAATAGCCTCAACCACTACAACACTTTCCGAAAGTCTATGACGTAATTTAGAGAGAGGAGCCTGCTTGCCGGGGACCTCTGTGGGGCTTAGTGTCTCCTTATTGTCACTCCCCTGGCCAGCAGGCCGCGCTGGAACTGGGCCAGCGCTTCTTCGGGGGCGTTGGCAGCCAGCGCCATTTTTGCGGCCAGCAATGAATAGTGCACCAACTTGTCGGACCCCATCACCGCCTGCGCCTCGGCAAAGTGGCGGGCCAACTCGGCGGCATGAGCTTCGACATTGTCCCCGTACTGCTCCTCTAAGGCTTCGGCAATTTGGGCGTGAAGTCGCGCCCCCTGGGTCAGGGTCAGCTTATTGGTCAAGGTTTCCTGGATCAGGGAATGGGAAAACTGGTAACGGTCTATCGCATGGGGATGTTCCAGCAGTACCCGAGCGTCTACTGCCTCCGCCATCACTGCCACCAACCGGTCCATGGTCAAGTCG
>JACZRM010000081.1 GCA_022576105.1 Chloroflexota bacterium
TAATTGCGAGAAACAAACCCCACATAGTATCTTTACCAAAATTGGCAACGATTCTGCAGACGACCCCGGCGGACTAGGTCCCGCGGCCCAAATAAATTTAGGAGGACTACCGTGGAGAAAGGAACTTTCGTATATGACACCGGTGCGGTGGAGATTACCTTGGAGTATCGGGCGCTGATGGCAGATCAAGGAGTATGCGCTCAGGTGTATGCTAACGTAGATGGCAAAGACACTGAAATTCTGCGCTTTGACTGCTTTGACCAGGCTCCCCATTATCATTATGGCCCCGAAAACCATAACGTGCGTTTGTTCCTAGACAAGACTACTTGTGGAAATCCATTTGGTTGGACCATGGACAACCTGCGGAACAATCTGCCTACTATGATTAAGAGGGCCGGTTACGATAACCTGGCTACTGCTGTTGAGGCAAACCCGGCTTCAGTGGCTATGCTGGACCAGATTGAAGCCAAGGGACGGGATTTGGCCGTGAGCGAGCGCCGCACCGTCCACCACAAGTTGGAGCGATTGATCGAAGGGGACATGATCGTGGCTGGCAACATTCGCTTCGGTCTGGAATTCCGAGAGGTCAACAACGATCGGGGCCTGGCCATTCATGTTTTGTCCGATGTGGCCGACCAGGAAGTTGAACTGTTGGCCTTCGATTGCTTCGAGAACGGGCCGCATTACCACTACGGGCCGCGCAACCAGGACATTCGCCTTTACTGGGACACCACTACTGCGGGCGACACCCTGCGCTGGACCCTGGACCAGTTCAAGAGCGGTAATTTGCGTTCAATGATCGAGCGGGCCGGCTATCCCTCCATCGCCAGCGCGGTAGATGAGAACCTGGTGCAGTCGCTGATGCCCAAGATTGAGGCCAGGTCCCTGGAGTTGGTGGAGGCCAACCGGAAGTAAGTTCCGAAAGCCTTCCCAAGTTGACCCTTGATATGAATAGGGGCGGTCAAGAAAAACCGCCCCTATTTATTTTCCGGCGCTATCGCTATCCCTGACCCGGCATCAGATCATGGTGTAGCCGCCGCTGACGCTCAGCGTCTGGCCGGTAATGTAGCTGGCGGCGTCGGAGGCCAGGAACACCACGGCGTTGGCGATCTCTGGGGCGGTGCCCATCCGCCGCAGAATGTAGTTCCGCTCCACCCGTTCCAGCACATCATCGGTAAAAATGTCGCGCATCTGGTTCCACATGCTCTCGGAGCTGATGGCTTCGTCCCGAGGGGGCACAATCAGTCCGGGACAGACCATGTTGAACCGCAGGCCGTAGCGTCCAGTCTCCCGGGCAATGGCCTTGCTCAGGGCGATCACCCCCGCCTTGCAAGCTGAGTACACCGCCTCCCGATATTCGCCCATGCGTCCGGCGTCGGAACTTATGCTGACCACCGCGCCGGACTGGCGTTCAATCATGTGGGGGAGCACGGCGTGGATGCAATTGATGGCGCCCCAGAGGTTGACCTGCACCTCTTTCTCGTACTCTTCCCGTGGCTTGTCCAGAAACAGGCGGTCCACAGTCCAACCCACGTTGTTGACCAGCACATCGATGCTGCCGAATTCCTCGATGGACTGGGCGACCATCGCGTCGACCTGCTCATGATTTGCAACGTCGGCGGGCAGCACCTTGACCCGACTGCCGGTGTTCATCGCCACAACTTCGGCGGCAACCTTCTCACCCTGTTCCGGGGCTAACTCCGCGATGGTAATGTTGGACCCTTCGGCGGCGAAGGCGTGCACGATGGCCCGCCCGATGTTGGAGCCGCCGCCGGTAACCAAAACGTTCTTGCCTTTGAGACCGAGTTCCATGAATTGATGCCTCCTGCAGCTATGCCGAAAATGCTACGCTAATTTGAATTCCAGAGATTGTACCGCGGAGATTGTATTACTAAGCGGTGCAGGTTGTCTTCCTACGGCAGGCCCTCATCCCCGGTCAGTATCCCTCAAGGAGCGTTGCCCCAAAAGTACCTTTTCCCCAAAAGCAACCGAATAATTTCACACCCGCTCATGGTTCGACGGGTCCGACTCTGTCGAGACTCTCGATGAAATCGGAGCTCACCACGAACGGACGAAAACCCGTTCATCCCGAGCCTGTCGAGGGATCGCCCTGAGCCACTTCGGCAAGCTCAGAGCCTGCCCTGAGTTCATCGAAGGGACATGCTTGTCGAAGGGCGTCCTAAGATTATTCCAAAATTGAGACCTAAACCAGACTTTTGAGGCAAGGTCCCTTGTGGGAGAAAAGGCCGTGGGCCTTCCCAATTGGCCTGGCCTGAATCAGATCAGGCCCGAGGTTAGACTATTCACAGTAGCCGGTTTGAACCTCCCTCGGCTTGCCCGCAGCCCAGAGCCATATTAAGATACACCGGCAATCCAAACTAGGGAGTGGTACTCAATATGAAAGCAGCCAGACTGGTAGGCCCGAAACAGTTCGAGTTTTTGGAGGTTGAAACGCCGGCGCCGGACGAAGGTCAGTGCCTGATTAAAATAGAGCGCGTTTCAGTATGCGGCAGCGACATTCGCAATCACTACGGGCCGGTCAAGCCTGAAGAAGAGTATCCCATGGCTGCCGGGTTGCCCTGCCACGAAGTCGCCGGGGTGGTGGTAGAAAGCAAGACCGACCGGTTTCATGAGGGCCAGCGGGTCATCTCCATTGTTTATCGCGGCACCGGCGGGCTGTGTGAATACCTGTTGTCGGAACCCAGCCGAATGGCCCTGCTACCCGACGACGGCCCGCTGGACGAGTGGGTGATGTGCCAGCCCTCGGGCACAGTGCTGTATTCCTGCAAGCAACTGGGCAGCGTTCTGGGCAAGAACGTATTGATCCTGGGCCAGGGCAGCATCGGGCTCAGCTTCACCATGCTGGTATCACGAATGGGCGCGCGCAATGTCATGGTTGCAGATTTGCTGGACTACCGTCTGGAGAAGTCCAAGGAGTTTGGTTCCACTCATCGGATCAACACCGATAAGCAAGACATCAGCGAAGCGGTGGCCGAGCTTACCAAGGGAGCGGGCGCGGATGTAACCATTGAAGCTGCCGGATACCCCGACACCTTCAACCTGGCCTTTAGCCAGGTTCGACAATTTGGCACCGTTATCATCTTCGGCATTCAGAGCGAGAAGTATGTGCCCCTGGAGCACAACAACCTGATGGAGCGGCAGCCCCACATCATTCCCACCACCGGCGCCCGCAGTGGCGACCCCATCTCGCAAATCCAAGACATGATCGACCTCCGGGCGCGGGGCTGGGCCGACCCGGGCAAGCTGCTCACCCATAGGAAAGGCTTCTCCGATGTTCAGGAGGTTTACGATATGTACGAGCAGCAGCAGGACAATGTAATCAAGGTGGTGATGAACCTCAACGAGTGACCGCGCCGCCGACTGGTTGAACCTGTATTGCCAGGGCCTACCGCATCAGGCCCTTTTCTTGCTTATTCTTGGGTATCTATTATCTTCTAACCGAGACCAACCACCCACGGAATTACCTAAATCCACCCGTTAATTGCCTTGCGGGTCACCCATGCACCAAGGGTAAACTCATTATTAGTGAGCCTGGGCCAGGCAACCAGAGGGGTGTGGCGGTGGATCCTACGGTACAGATCAGGCTGGTCAGAGAAAACCTGGGATTGGCCATCGCGTTGTGGGCTGCCGCTGAAAAAGGCATAATCAGTGCCGGATTTGTGCCCAACCACAGTGAGGTCGAATCGCCAGACGGCCAGTTCGTTCGTGTCTCCACTCATCTGGAAGTACACGACACCCGCGACCTGGTTCGCTGCACCCACAACCAAATTCGTGGCGCATTTGCTTTCTCGGCCCTTCAAGCCAACCGGGCGCTGGAGTCGACGTACGGAAACTCCCCCATCAAAGACGCCGCTTCAGAGATTCAAGCCTCCCGTTGTATCCTCTACCTGTTCAACAAAACTGTAACCGACGACCTGATGGCCCCGGTCTGGGTCTGCCCGCCGGAGTACCGCCGCACTTTTGAAGTCCCTACGGCTTCGTTTACCCTGGACGCCTCCGCCCTGAACGGCAAGGCTGTCCGCTGGGACGATTTCGGCGGCCTGTCAAAGTACCTGGACCTGTTGGAATTTTGTGCCGCCCAAATCGCTGAACTCTCGGGCGCGCCGTCTCCAACGGAATTGGACACTGAGCCTGTCAGCAAATCGATCATAAATTCTGCGCCAGATTCGCCAACAGCGCAGGCCGTCACCGACTCTACACCACTGGACTCCGTCTGGTCATTTGTCGAGTCACGATGCCTGGTGGGAGATAGCGAGCTGATCATCGCCGGCGACCTATTCAGGGCCTATTTGGCCTGGTGCGCGTCGGAGGGTTTGGAAACCTCAGGACAACGCAGTTTTGGCATGCGTCTCAGCGCCTGGGGGTTTGATCGCCGGCGTCGGGGTAAGGGGAAACACTGGTGGATGGGCATCGCCTTGACCAGGAGTCAGGCGGAGAGTCAGGTAGTGGCATCGGGCGTAGCTAGCTGATCATCGACCCACCCCCAAGCACACCTCCCAAATTTGAGCAACATCAAGTAGGCCCAGGTGATAACACCTGGGCCGCTGGCTTTCTTGAAACCGGGATTTGCTCATTTTTTGAGTTCCCTACACCCTAGCCCACGCTCAAATTAGCGTCTGGTGCTCCCATCACCGTCGGTCAACCGGGGCTCCGGCGTGGCGGTGGGTGGCACTGTTACGCTGGGAGCCAGGTGGGAGCTGGTCCCGTCTGGACGGGTTACTTGACGGACTTGCTCCCTGACTCGATCGGGACTCACCTGGCGCTCTCGGCGAGCATCAGTGGCTCGATCCCGGGCCCTATCCCGAATCCGGTCAGGGGTCATCTCTTCCCCAATGCGGGCATCATGGAATCTATCCTTGAGTCCAGACATCAATCGGTCTCTGGCATGATCGTTGACCAGACCCGACAGGATATCAAACCGCGGGTCGCCACCATCCCTGAGCTTGTGCGCTTGCTCTCTCTTCAGCCGGTTGATGCCCTCTGCCATTCTGGCCCGTATTCTGCGGGCATTTTCCACCCTTTCCCGGGAATCCAGACGACCCAAATTTTTCAGCTCCTGCTCAGCATCCCGGCGCAGGCGGACCGACTCCTGCTCAAACTTCTGGTCAAATGCTTCACCGGAGTGTCGGGCCAACCGGTCCCGCAGCGCCCGTACCTGCTCCTCAAATCTTTGCCTGAGGAACCGGGCTTTTCTCTGCTTCTCGGATGTGTCCAGCTCACCCAATTGTTCCAGAGCGAACCTGGCCCGACGCCGAAGTGCGGCGGTTTCACGGTCAACCCGCTGCTCAAAATTTGACTGTCGGTCAGCGTCTGGACGCGACCTGAGCATCTTGGCAAAGTCTCTAATTTGCGAGTCATTCCCCGCGCCAAATCCCGATCCCATCGCTTCGCGCATTCGGCGGAGTTTGTCCCGCATTTCGGGAGTATCCAGTTCTCCCAGGCGCTCGATGGCTGCCGCGACTATCTGGAGATCGCTCTCCGGCCGCTCAATTCGGTCTGCGGCCCGCTGGGCAATTCTCTCCCGGAGCTGGTGGATACGGTCGGCCAACCTGGCCCGAATCTTGCGGGCTCGCTGTACTTTACCGGGAGTATCCAAACCCCCTAGCTGGTCCAAGGAAAACCGAGCATCCCGATTCAATTGGGCTATTGCCTGGTCAAATTCCCCGTCGGAGACCTGGTCCAACCGGAGCCTGAGGCCAAGGGCGACCGCGTGATCGGCGGGACGGCCATTGGGTCGCCGAAAATCGAACTTGGGCAATTTTCGATCAACCTGGCGCTGTTCCACCCGCGTTCTCCGGTCTTCCCAGCGCCCTTCAAGCCTGGCCTTGCGATCGGCAACCCGCGCCCGAACTGCTTCAGCAAGCCTTTCTTTCTGAGGATTATCGGTCCTGGCGATTGCACGAAGCTCGGCCCGGGCTTCATCGCCCACCCGGCCCAGAGCAAGGTCGTTCAGTTCGTCAAAGCGGTCCGAGGTACGGTCGTGAGCTCGTTTCCTGAGTTCATGGACCGCTTGGTCCATTCGTTTCAGGATTTGCTCCGCCTGTTGAAATTTTTCCGGAGTGTCCAGCGCACCAAGTTCCGCCAGGGCATCCTGACCTTCCTGGTTTACTTCCTCAACCGCCCGCTTCACCCGCTCTTCAATTGGCCCTTCCGGAGAGGGTTTGCCGGCGGTGGTATCCACCTCTGACCCGTTGAGACCCGAGGGAGCGAATCCAGCAGCCTGGGCCGCCGAGCCGCCGGCGACCAGCGCCGATACGGTAATTAGGATTCCACCAATCGCCAAGATTTTTCGGTCCAATTTCATGCTTACCTCTGCCAGTGAAAGCTATCTTGAAACCCATCTGCTGAGAATCTGACGCCTCCTGTCGGTGCTGCTGATCAGATATCTGCAGCGACGCGGCAAAAACCATCGATGTACTCGGGCGAAGTTCTCGGGAATTCGAACCCATTCTGAATGAATGTTAGGAGGATGGGGAATTAAGCACAATAGAAATTATCTCAAGCAAGTATCAACCGGGTTTGGAGATTATGTGGAACGGCCGGGGGATTGGACCTTCCCTTGCCGCAAAATAGCGCCAGGCAATTGCGCTGAGACAGCTTGACCCGCCGAACTACTTTCAAAGAACCAATGGGAGAGCGGCTGGGACTTGGGCGCCACTTATCGTCTGGACCAGACGGGCGTCAGCGTCGTCAACAACCTGGCTGACCGAAATTGCCGCAGCAACTCCGCCGAGTCTTCAGCTTCAACAGACTGTTGATCAGCAGCAATCGCAGCTTGCGCCGGAGCGGCATGGGCTGGCGCAGATTGGCCACTGGACTGTAGGGATGCTCATGTAGGTGCATATTTCCCCTATTATGGCACCAACGGGAACCCGATGATATCAATATTCTGGGTTTAACCTGGGTCGTTTATTTATTGCTATATTTGCTGCTACCTTAGCTGGACTTTGTACAAAACTTGCCCGAAGGGAGAAATGAGCGACCCTAATTAAGTAGGGTAAGCTCCCTTGACCAAACCTTCGCAAGAGGTCAAGAGAGTGCTCACCCTGCCCCTGCCGATTATAAGGTTGTTGGAGCCCTTTGGCGCAATATTTCAGGCCAAGACTTGCCAGACTGCCCAATGTCCTGCTGGTCGGTGCTATCCTGTGTCCAGGCAAGCGCACCGTGACCTCGGTACTGCGGGTCATGGGGCTGCGCGGGGACGGGAATTTTGCTCGTTATCACCATGTCCTCAATCGGGCGAGGTGGTCATCTTTGCAATTGAGCCGGACGTTGCTTTTCCTGCTGCTTCGCTACCTAGATGTTTAGTCCCACCTTGTGATGGTGTAGTGTATTCGGCACAGGCCACCAAGGAGGGATTATGGGACAAGTACTACACGGGAGCGCCCGCACGACAGCGGCAGTGCGTCGAGCGATACAACATAGTCAAGAGAGCCTGAACCAGCTTGCCCAGCGTTATGATCTGAACC
>JACZRM010000082.1 GCA_022576105.1 Chloroflexota bacterium
AACTCCCATCTTCGCGCATTTCAAACACCCGACCCCTTCGTTCCTCCAAAGAACGTACGACTGCTTTCCACCTCTTGAGCGATACTTCGATTTCCCCCTGCCGGTCCTTCCACATCCTTGCTACCATCGCCTCCAACAGAGTCCAGAAACTCTTTCCAGGTGTGACCTTCTCCAAGTAACACATGAACTCATCTTCCAATCGGTTATTTAATTGATTTTATAGTCATAAAATAAGTGCTATGCCAGCATACTGCTATATTACATTTATAAAATCACCTGTATTCTAGAATTCGCGTGCCACATCCTCAGGGTGATATACTCACGAACCACGTTTGCTAGACTACTTACCCAGTTATCCCCGATATTGAACGAGGTGACGCATGGCAGTAACCAGAATCAATATTCAGTCCTGTCAGCCCTTTTCCCAGGGAAAATCCTTCGGCTCGGTGGGGGCCTACGAACAGTTGGATGGTATCGTCCACTTCGCTATAGACCCCAACGATCCCGCCAACAGCACCATTACCGACCTAAAGCTAGCCCCTCGCAATGCCCAAGGTCTGGTGGAGTTCTCTTCAGATTTTCGAGTTGTCCTGCCAGTGGATGGAGCTAAGGGCAGCCACCGCTTAGTCTTCGACATTCTCAACCGAGGGCGTGGACAAATTCTGAGAAATATGAACTATGCCCCGGATCTGCCCGCCAGCCAACCACTGGACCCAGGGGATGGTTTCTTGATGCGCCAGGGCTACACGGTCGCCTGGTGCGGCTGGCAATACGACGCCCCGGACGTTCCCGGCGTGCTGCGCCTGCATGGCCCCGAGGCTCAGAACCCCGACGGTAGTCCCATTAGTGGCCGACTGACGGTTACTTTCCAGCCCAATGCGAACCTCCAGCAACAATTCCTCTCGGACCGCAATCACCGCCCGTACCCTTGCAACAACCTGGAGGACCCGGAGGCCTACCTGACGATTCAAGACCACGAGGACGCTCCAGAGCAGATTGTACCCCGGGAACAATGGAGTTTCGCCCGGCTGGACAACGGAAAGCCCGTCCCAGACGCCAACTATGCCTACAAGGAATCCGGCTTCGAGGCCGGCAAAGTTTACCAGCTAATTTATTCCACCACCGGAGCACCAATAGTGGGTCTAGGGCTGGTGGCAACCCGAGACCTGGGTTCCTTCCTTCGCTACGGCTCGGCACAACAGGGTAACCCTTGCGCCGGAGACCTGGAATACGCGTTCAGCTTTGGATCATCTCAAAGCGGACGATTTTTGCGAGACTTCTTGTATCACGGTCTGACCAAGGACGAGGCTGACCGACCGGTGTTCGACGGTCTGATCCCCCATGTGGCCGGCTCCAAGCACGGCGAGTTCAATCAGCGGTTCGCCCAGCCCTCAACCCAGGCCAGCCGGACCTACAACAACCGGTTCCCCTTCAGCGACCTAGACCAGACCGATCCCGAGACTGGGAAGACCGACGGTGTGCTGACCCTGGCATTGCAGAGAGGCTTTGTGCCAAAGGTAATCAACACATACACCTCCTCGGAATATTGGGCTGGTGGCGGAGCGATGATGCACATCGATTTGACCGGGTCCCTAGATCTAGAAATCCCCGATCAAATACGCAACTTCCACTTCGGAGGATGTCAACACTCCCTGGGTGAAACCCATTTGCAGGACCGGAACCCGGACAACGGTACCCACGGTCAGCACCCTTTCAACTGCGTTGACTACCGCCCCCTGCTCCGGGGTGCGTTAGTTAGCCTGGACCAATGGGTAACCTCGGGCCAGGAGCCGCCCCGCAGTCAGTATCCCCGGCTGGATACTGGCACTGCCGTCACCCCGGATAAGGTGACCGAACTCTTCTCGACCTTTCCGGGTATCACCACTCCCAACCCGGTACGCCGTTTCTATCGCATGGACTTTGGCCCCGAAACGGGCATCTCGGCGAACGTGCCACCCAAGCGAAGCAGCAACTACCCGATGCTGGTATCCGCTGTGGATCAGGATGGTAACGAGTTGGCCGGAATCCACATGCCCCTGATTTCGGTGCCCCTGGCCAGCTACACCGGTTGGAGCCTACGCCATGCCGCCATAGGCGGTTCGGGACAGACCTTGGCCTCCGGCGGGGCCACCGGCGGCACCCTCCTAGGCTCGACCATTCCCTTCCCAGCCACGCGTGAGGACCGGGAGGCTACCGGAGACCCCCGGCGGTCCATTGAAGAGCGGTACGCCTCCAAAGACTCTTACCTAGACCAGATTCGTAAGGCCGCTCAGCAACTTATCAACCAGAACTATATGCTGGCCGAAGACCTGGACCGGGTGCTTAACCAGGCCAGCGAGCACTACGACGAGTTGCGCAGCCGAGTCCGGCAACCCCAGGCTGCCGATGACTAGCCTCATACAGCATTTTGAGAATCCGCCCCTAATGGCTTTCGACCAGACCGAGATCTAAGGCATTACCAATACACAACTGGACTTCGAATCGAACCAGATGCCACCTCTGCTTATGGAGGGGGATGGTAGTCGCTAGTGGCGGTTGACCAGAGACCATGATAGCTAGCTCGCCACTCCAGCAGGTGGTTTAGTGGACACGATAGGGGACTGCATTACGATTGATCCATATGATTGTCACTGCCGACGATGCTGCGCTCCTTGGGCGCTCACAGTTTGATTTTGGGAATTTCGGGTAATAGGGGTCAATTGGTAATATGGGGATCATGAAAATCGTGATCCTGGCAGTCGTCGTTGGAGTCGTAGCAGTCGTGGCATTCATAGCTGTTGCGGCCTTCAGCGTATTCAATAGCCTGAGTGGAGAACCTGAGCCTCTGGCACCGGAAATTATAGCCCAGGGGCAAGCCGTGGAAAGCAAAATTGAGGAGGTCGTCACCGACAAGTCCGCCTTCTATCTCGAATTGACCGACGAAGAGCTATCGTCGCTTTTACTTTTCAGGGTCGGCTCTGTTTCCGCCATACGGGACATCGGTGTTTCCATCAATCCTGGAGTTCTGGAAATAAATGGAAGCCTAGGAAGAACGCCATCCGTGGGCTTCTCCGGATCCATTGATGTGGTTCTTGAAGGCGGGTTGATTAACCTGGTTTTGGATGACGTTTCACTTTCATTTCTGCCAGTTCCAGGGGCGGTCCGAGAGGAATTGCAGCCCCTTATAAACCAGGGTCTGGACATTAACAAAGCACTCAGTGAGTCAGGCGCTGCGACGATTCAGCGATTCGATATGCAGCCTGGCAAAGTCGTGATCGTCGGAGTTCAAACAGGCGGAGCATCCGTATCTTCTATTACCGCTGACACCTTCAAACAGGCTTTTCAATCATCCGGTGGTGGTCCCGCCCCCGTTCCGCCAGGAGCAAACCAAGTACCGCCCGGCACAGCGGGAATCAGAGAACCAGGGGATGACCTGTACCTGGCTCTCGGTGACTCGCTGGCGGCAAACGTAGGCGTTAATCGTCCACAAGATGGCTACGTTTCGCGGTTCCACGCTCATCTAGAGAGAGAAACGGGCCGTGACCTCGGCTTGATGAATCTGGGTGTATCGGGCGAAAGCAGTATCTCGATTATGCGAGGCCAGTTCCAGCAAGCCCTAGACGAAATTAGACAGCGACGCAATGATGGCGACCCCAATACCCGGGTTTCAGTGTTGACTATTGACCTGGGAGCGAACGATCTGCTTACTCACCTTGGCTCAGCCGAATGTCAACAAGCTCCCAGGGGTGACGCCTGTCAGGCGCGTATCGATGCTGGGTTGGAGGCTTTTTCGGAGAACTTCCCACAAATAGTTGGAACCCTGGCAAATGAACTCGAGCCGGGTGCAGAATTCTACATCATGACCATGTACAACCCCTTCGACTTTGGTCTGGGCATTCCGTTTGAGGAATTCTCCAACGAGATACTGGTGAGGTTAAACGCAATTATCGCCGAGAATGCCAATAACGTCGGTGCCAAGCTGGCAGATCCCTATCGTTTGATGGGAGGCAACGCCGCCGCGTGGACCAACATGCTCCAAGGCGACATCCACCCCAACCCAGATGGCTACCAGACCTTGGCCTTTTCGCTAGCTCAGGCCCGCTGAACTCGCGGCTTTAGGCTCGCAACTAAAGAGGCTCATGCCAATATTTCGGCTTATGCCCAGTATCACGTACCATACGCCAAGATTAGTGGTTAGCGTGGCCCGGGGCCGTTCCAGCCGGTCGCAGGGATTGCTGGTGACTAGGCTCATGCGAATCAGGAACCAGTAGAAGGAACTGAGGCGGGCCGGAGTATGTCGCTGGCGTGCCTACCGTTTTGGTAGCTCGCACCGACGCCTTGGACGCGACTCTGCTCACCAGCGCCATTGACCCTCGTGACCATGAATTCATGACCGGTGAGCGCACCGCCGAAGGTTATTTCCGGGTCAAGGGCGGCATGGGGTCCATCATTGCCCGAGGTCTGGCCTTCGCCCCTTATTCCGACATGCTCTGGTTCGAGAGTTCTAGCCCCGACTTGGCAGAAGCCAAAACCTTCGCCGACGCCATTCATGCTCAATTCCCGGGGAAACTGTTGGCCTATAATTGCTCTCCTTCTTTCAATTGGCGGCACAATATGGATGACGAAACCATTGCCGGGTTTCAGAAGGAGTTGGCCAAAATGGGCTACAAATTCCAGTTCATTACTCTGGCAGGCTGGCACATGGTAAACCTTAGCGCCTTTGAGTTGGCCAAAGCCTATGGCGAAGCAGGAATGCCTGCCTACGTCCGTCTGCAAGACCGTGAGTTTGCACTGGAAGAGGAAGGGTACACGGCCACCAAGCACCAGCAAGAAGTAGGGGCCGGATACTTCGATCGAATCCAGCTAAGTGTAACCGGCGGCTAGTCCACTACCACCGCCCTGGCGGGATCTACTGAAAGCGCTCAGTTCAGCTAGTTAATAATAGGTAATAATAGGTAATACTCAGCAGGGAATGTGTAGGCTATGCGTGGCGTGATGATTCACGCCACGCATAGCCCATTTTGACTCCTTGGCTTTGGCCTACCGCCTTGTTGCTGCAACCGCCGTTCCTCCGGTCTAGGAACTTGTTATTATCGTCTCCTTCCCCGCGCCCACTCACGCTTTGAATCTCTATTAGATGCTCCGTCGCCGCTGCATTGTTGGCAATAAAGTCAGCGACCAATCGCTGGCATCCGGTTGGCGAAACATGGACACATCTGGCTATTACACCCACCCTTTCCGTTGATCGCCAATACCGCAAATGCCAGGAACTAGGCGTCCTACATGCGCCTAATCGCGGAGATAGCTATTGCCAGGTAAATCGGCAAGCTGACGGAAATCGGCAAGCTGACAGAAGTCGCCCCTGACGGAAATTGACCCTGACGGAAATTGACCCTTGTATGTTTTCCCAGGTTATGTTAAATGGCCACCGAAAATGTTCGATTCAAAGGCAAGCAGACCATACGATACATGCTGATGGCGACCCCGGTAAATGTGTAAAACCAGATGAATGCGAAGAAAAACCTGAAAGGGAGACAATTTGTGAATACATTGCGCAAGTTAAAAATTAGCTGGATCTTGGGAGTTGTGGGGCTGGTGGTAATATCCGGCATTTTCGTTTTGCGGTATGTCAGCCCAGTTCAAGGAGCGTCCGGAGAGGTGGTAATCCTGTCTACCACCAGTACGTCACAGATAATATCGGCATTCAACGCAGCCGGCAAAACTGTGGTTAGCAAGACTCCCACAGAATGGTCTGCGATGACCGCGGCCGAATTTGACGCTTTTGACGCCATCGTATTGGGAGATCCCCATTGCAAATCCGGCACCAGCGCCATCAGTGCGGCAATTGGAAATGCTGCCACTTGGGGACCGGTGGTCGATGGGAACGTGATTATCATCGGCACCGACGAACAGTTTCATGCCAGCGGCAACCGCGGGCAAGCTTTGATGAACGGAGCCGCCGCCTTTGTGGTTGACAACACTGCCGGCAAGACCGGAGCGTATATCTCCCTGAGTTGTTATTACCACGCTACGGCATCAGGCACTCCGCTGCCGATGCTGGACGATGCCTTCGGTAGTAGTGGAGATTTCACCGCTACTGGCGTTGGTTGCTTCAACAATGCGCACATAGTCGCGACGCACCCGGCGTTCACTGCAGCCAGTGTGGCCGATTCAAACCTGTCTAACTGGAGTTGCTCGGTGCATGAGGCCTTTGACAATTGGCCCATCACCTTTGAAGTGTTGGCCATCGCCAGAAACATCGGGTCGGCGTTTACCGCGCCGGACGGGTCGGTGGGGACGCCGTACATCCTGGCCAGGGGCGTAACGGTAATAAGTGACATAACCTTATCTCCAGACGGCGTTACCAACGATGTCGGTGATACCCATACCTTGACTGCAACCGTGACCGTCGACACACCGTCACCAGGTACACCGGTGGTGGGCACCTTGGTTACTTTTGAGGTCATTGCTGGTCCTCATGCCGGAACAACCGGCACCGGCACAACCGACTCCAGCGGAATGGCGACCTTCGGGTATGTTGGTGCAAGTACCGGCATTGATACGATTGAAGCTACCTTTGTAGATGGCTCGAGCCGGACCCAACGGTCAAACCGGGTTACAAAAGAATGGGTAATTCCACCACCGGCATCGCCACCAACACCGCCACCGACACCGCCACCAACCGGCCCTGACGAACCTTCGGATGACCCGCCCGCTGAGGAGCCTCCCGCTGAAGAGCCTCCCGCTGAAGGCTCCGGCGAGGGTGCCGGAGAGTAACTAGTCTCGGCCGAAAATGGCCAGGTCGATTGAATGGAATGAGCCCGGGCAAACGCTTTCGGGCTCATTTCTTTGCCTGGAATCATTGGCGCAGCCGACGTTGCAATACCGGTCACATGAAGTGACCGGAAGATCATCTCCGGAAGATAATCTATCGGGGCGCGGCTCAACCGGGTTGGACAGTGTTCAGCAGTCCAAGTTCTGACTAACACACCTGGGTTGCCCAACCACCGTTCGTCCGGCCAACAGGAATTTACCGACTATGCTGCGGTTAAGGCCAGTTCTTACCGGGACCAGAATCCGGAAGCAGTAGCCGTCCCATCAGGACTGCACCCATGACCAGGATCAGCGACATCGCTTTGTGGATGGGAAACCTGGTCTGAATCAGCGCCCACCGAGCAACGTATCCCGTATTCGATTTCGATTCCCTCGGCGCGCTGTCCCCACCAAAGTCCCCACTTCCTCTCTCGGCAAGTCAGCCGGGCGGTCTGGTAAATCTTGCCCCGTGCCTTAACGCAGCGGGTGGGTAGGTCATCAATTAACGATGCTGCCCCGCCAGCAACGCGGCTGACATTTTTCGGCTGGCCATTCTACCGGCCTAGCAAAAACTCTTCACCGTTCATTGTTCTTGGTTTGCCGTTAGCGTGTGCGTAGTTTGCTGTTGGCGTGGGCCGATATTTTTCTAGACT
>JACZRM010000083.1 GCA_022576105.1 Chloroflexota bacterium
GGAATTATCGGCCGATGCCTGCGCGAACAAACTTACAGACTGGGAACGTTGAATGGACCGGGTTATCCATTCTATCGAAAGCCCCGATCCCCATTGGCTTTGCTCCAAAAGCCGGCGAATAATTTTGCCCACTCATGGTTCGACGGGTCCGACACTGTCGAGACTCTCGATGAAATCGGAGCTCACCACGAGCGGACGAAAACCCGTTCATCCCGAGCCTGTCGAAGGGCGTCTTCAAAAACTACAAAAGTGAGGCCTAAACCCGACTTTTGGAACGGGGCTGGTCCCCATTCCCCAAGGGGCGAATACGGCGCACCAGGCCTGCTTCAGGTGAAGAAAATCAGTCTCACCGCGTTCAGGAGAATGGCCCCGTAAACCCCCACCATCAAGTCGTCGGCCATGATGCCCAGGCCGCCGTGAAGGCCCTCCAGCCGGCGGGCCGGCCAGGGTTTGGTGACATCCAAAATCCTGAAACAGACAAATGCGGCGGCCAGCCAGAGTACCTCTTTGGGCAGCAGCAGGCAGGTAACCCACATGCCCACGAACTCGTCCCACACCGCTAGGCGGGGGTCCTGCTCGTCTGACGTGATCAGAGTGCCAGTTGCCCATACGCCGACCACAAATCCCAAGGCAATCATCAGGTAGAGGGCAATGGACGTTTCAGAGATGGGCAGGAAGTAGTAGATTGCCAGGGCCAGCAAGCTGCCGGCGGTGGCTGGCGCGATGGGGAACAGGCCGGAACCCAGGCCGGAGCCAATTACCCAGCCCAGTTTATTGACTGCGGAGAGTTCGGCTAATTTAGTGATTTTACCCATAGCCCAGCCGGTGCAGGTCATCTTCGTCCAGCCCCAGAAAATGTCCCACTTCGTGCCACAGGGTAATTCGAATCTCCTGCACTACCTCTTCGGTGGTGGCGCAGCTTTCCAGAATGGGCCGCCGAAACACGATAATCCGGTCGGGCAGCGCCGGTTCGTATCCGGCGCGTTCGGTTAAAGGGACTCCGGTGTACAGGCCAAAGAGGGTGGCTTCTTCGCTCAGGGCGTCAAAGTCTTCGGGGCTGGGGCGTTCTTCCACCGATATGTCCACGTTGTCCAGGGTCTGCCGTACGTTGGCGGGCAACTGGCGGTAGGCCTGCTGCACCAGATCGGCGAACTCTCGCTGCGACAACCGGATCAATCTGCCAGGCCTACTCTTTGGCGTATGTCTTTGAGGATGTCGATGTTGCGCCGGTCCGGGCCTTTGCCCTCGAAACCGGGGACTTCCAGAAAGAAAGGCACATCGCGAAAGGCCGGGTGCGCCATGATCGCTTCAAATCCAGCTTCGCCGATGAGACCTTCACCGATGTTGTCGTGGCGGTCAACGCCGGAGCCGCAGGGCTGCTTGGAATCGTTGGCGTGCACCGCGGCCAGCTTGTCGACGCCGATGGTCTCCTCGAATTCGGCCATCATTGTGTTCACGCCGTCCGCGGTAGTCAGATCGTATCCGGCGGCAAAACTGTGCTGGGTGTCCAGGCAAATGCGCAGGCGGGGACTGTCTACCGCCCGTAATATTTTGCCCAGCTCCTCAAATTTGGCCCCAATATGTTGTCCCATCCCGGCCATGTTCTCCAGGCACAGGTAAGGGCCGGCCGGGGAGCGGTCCAAGACCGTTTTGATTGCCTCAACCGCCTGAGGAAAGATGGCGTCGTATCCCGCTCCCTTATGGCTGCCCGGATGGAATATGATCCCGCCGGCGCCAATGTCGGCGGCCAGCGTCATGTAATTGACCAGGGAGTCGATCCCCTTCTCCAGGTTGATCTGGTTGGAGGCGCCCAGGTTTATCAGATAGATGGCGTGCAGAAAGACCGGGCCCAGGCCGCTTTCGGCAGCCTGCTCACGGAAGGCCTCAACCTCGGTTTCGGGGACGGGCTTGAACGCCCAAGCTTGGGGGGATGAGCCGAAAATCTGGATGGTCTCGCAGCCAATCTCGACGCCCCGTTCCACTGCTTTGCTGATACCACCGGCGGTTGATACGTGAGCGCCTATTTTCATGACTGTTCCGACTCCCGATTAGCCAGAAGTGACTCCCGCCATTAACTACCGCAACTACCGTCCAAAGCTACCGCTAATAATCGACAGCAGGGCAGTTCCGGCGGCGGCTGGCGCGCGCTTTCCCCAACGGAAGGCCCGGCCAAACTCACGGCGGTCCCAGATGACCAGTAACTGGGCGGCGATAAATATTGAGCTGTAGGTACCTACTATCACCCCAATTGCCACTACCAGCAGCAGGCCCCGTATGCTGGGGCCGCCGATCAGCAGCATGGCCAGCAGCACCAGCAAGGTGGTGAAGCTGGTGTTCAGCGACCGCCCAATGGTTTCAATAATGCTCAGGTTCACCAGGGAGTCGAAGGCCCGCTCCGGGTGCCGGATCACGTTCTCCCGGATCCGGTCGAAGACCACGATGGTGTCGTTGACGCTGTAACCCGCTACAGTCAAGATTCCGATGATGAATGTGGAGTTGACTTCCACATCGAGGACCTTGCCCAGGATGGAGAATATGCCCAAGACGATCAAGGTATCGTGCAGCAACGCAAACACGGCGCTGATGCCGTATCGATAGGCCTTGGGAGCCCGGCGGAAGGCGTACCAGATGTACAGCAGAATGAACACGGACGCGGCGGCCATGGCGAAGAAGGTATTGCGCACGGTCTCCAGAGCGATGATGGGGGATATGGAGTCAAAGGACACCGCCACGATGGGAGCCACTGTGTCTTCCAGGTCGTCCTGTATTTTTTGCCGCTCCGACGTGCCGCCGCCGGTGCTTTCCTTCAGCACCTTGGTGCGGATCAGCGCCGACCTGCTGCCGGTGCTTTGAATCAGCGCTTCTGGATGGCCCAGGGCGTCCATTCGGGCCTGGATTTGAGACTGGTTCACCGGACGGTCAAAGGTCACGTCCATTACCGACCCGCTGGTAAAGTCGATGCCCGGGTTCAATCCGGAGTTTAAGGTCGACCAGCCCGGAGGGATAATCAATGAAATCAGACCCGGCAGAATTATTATCGCCGAGATAATGAAGTACCAGCCGCGCTTACCTACTATATCCAGCACTGCTATCTACCTCCCTGGGCGGCCTGAGGGCGTCCCTGTGTCTGGCGTATTTTTTCCGGTGAGAACAGGTTGACGCGGCGGGAAAGCCCGATCCAAGCCATAATCTGCAGCAGGTTTCGGCTGACAACCACCGCGGTGAACATGCTGACCAATACGCCGATCATAAGGCTAAGGGCGAATCCGTTGATCAACCCGCCTCCCAACCGGCTGCCGAACCACAGCAGCACTCCGCAGGTAATCAAGGTGGAAACGTTGCCGTCTCTGATTGCCGGCCAGGCCCGACTGAACCCAACCTCCATTGAAGAGGCCAGGGTGCGGCCCACCCTTAGTTCCTCCTTCATGCGCTCAAAAATGAGTACATTGGCATCCACTGCCAGTCCCACCGAAAGGATGAAGCCGCCGATGTGCGGCAAGGTGAGTGTAACGGGGATAAGCTTGAATATTGCCAGCACCGCCACGGCGTAAAAAACCAGGGCGAAGGAAGCCACTACTCCGGCCATGCGGTAGTAGGCCACCATGAAAACCATCACCAGCCCCAGGCCTATCAGCCCGGCCAGCAGGCTCTTTTCCAATGACTCTGAGCCCAGTAGCGCGTCCACCTCACTTTCCTGTATCAGGGTCAAGGGCACCGGCAGCCGCCCAGAATCCAGTTGTATCGAAAGCGTGCGGGCTTCGTCTCGGGTAAAATTGCCGGTAATCTGGCTGCGTCCGTCTCGAATCCAGGCGCGAGACACCGGGGCGATCAAAAGCTCGTCATCCAGAAATACCGCAATGCGTTTGGTCTGGTCATTTACGATTCGTCGGGTCAACTCGCCGAAAATTTCCGAGCCCCGCTTGTTGAACTGAATGTTTACCGTCCACTCACCGGTGGTCTGGTTGGTGGAAGCAAATGCATCCACCAGGTCGTCGCCGGTCAAACCAAGGTCGGCGTCGCTGAACACGGTGCAAGTGCTATCCGGGCAGGTGCGCTCCTTGAAGTCCAGCCGCGCCGTGTCGCCAATGAGGGTCTTGGCGGATTCGATACCCCCGGTAACTTGGAAAGACTTCATGGAACCAATCTCGGTGAGCATCGCCTGTTCCAACCGGCGCTGGGCTTCCCGGTCCAGGGACACTGGCGTCCTTATTCGGTAGCCTAAGTTGCCTTTCTGTTTGATAGTGTAGTCTTGCAGGCCCTGGTCTCTGAGCAATCCTTCCAAGTCTTCCAGATCGCTGACTTCGGTAAATTCAACGTCGGTGACTGAGCCGCTGGCCCCGGGAAGCTGGACCAGCACGCGGTCGTCGCCGAATTGCTGCACAATGGGTTCTTCGGTGCCGAACAGATTCACCCGTCGGGAAATGATGCCGACCACTCCCTCCATGTCATCGGCAGTCGGCGGGGTGGTGTCGGTTACGCGGAAGGTGTCAGCTACACCGAAGGCGTCCTCCAACTGGGCTCGTAATTCCTGCCGGATATCGTCGTCCAGCAACGGAGTTTTGATGTCGAGAGTGTTCCGGTCGGTGGCTCGAACCTCAAATTCAGTTAACTCCAAACCACTAAGGATGTCGGATGCCTCCTGCTGGATTACTGCATTGGTAAATGACGCTCTGATTCGTGTCCCCACGTCTGCCTGATATACCAGATGAGCACCGCCTCGGAGGTCCAAGCCGAGTTTTAGGCCCAAGGGGCCGGACCCGCCCCGGTTCAGGTCGCCAACTCCGGGAATGCTCAGGTTAATCTCGCTGAATGCCAGAGAGGTGATGGAAAACACAAAAATCAGCAAGATTATGACTATCAGCCGGATACTACGTCCGCGCATTGATTACTCCTGGTCGGTTTGACTGTCGAGGGATTGCGCCGCCAACTTCAGGGCTTGCTCGCGAGTGCTGATTTCGCCGGCGGCTTGGGCCTCGTTAATTTTCTCAATCATAGCCCCAATCCCAGGCCCGGGACTGAGGTTGAACTCTTGCATCAGGTCGTGGCCAGTAACCAACCGGGCCGGCCGTTCCGGCTGGGACTGGTCGGTGCCCACCTGCAAAATATGCGCCATCATTCTAGCATGTCTGGCCCAGTCATCAGCTACTAATTCAGGCCCTTTTGCCGCCAGATAATCAGCCATTGCCAGATAAACGGTGTCGATGGCGACATCACCCAGATCGCGAAAGTAGCGGTAAATAGCTCGATTGGTGGGGAACTCTGTATCATGGTGCATGTTGGCAGGTCGCAGGTGCTGTTCCACCATTTTGGACACCATGGCTATACCTCGGGAACTCAACCGTAAATGGGAAAGCCGGGCCTCGGCCATTTCGGCCCCCATCTCCGAGTGTCCAAAGAACCTGGTACGGCCCGTTTCATCCAGGGTTTTGGTCTGGGGCTTGGCGATGTCGTGCAGCAAGGCGGTGAGTTTCAATATGGTGCGTCGTGTATGCCCATCGCTGGCTATCTGCGCAAAATGAGCATCCGATTCGGCGGTCCAAGGCACCAGAAAGTAAATGGCCGAGTTCTGGTGCCCCTTGGTTACCAACTCAGCAGTCTCTACGGCGTGTATCGAATGCCCCCAAACATCCCAGTAATGCACGTTGGGCTGCTCTACGCCCTTGGTCAGCGCCAGTTCGGGCAGCACCCGGCACAGCAAATCCAAGCGGTCCAGAACCTCCAGTTGGCTGCGGGCGTTGTCTCCGGCCAGGATGGCCAGGAATTCGTCGCGCACTCGCTCGGGAGACACCTGCTCGATCCTCTCAGCATTGGCCCGGATCAAGTTGGCGGTCTGGGCATCGATTCGGAATTGCAATCTAGACGCCAGGCGTACCGCTCTGAGCAGACGCCCCGGGTCATCTTGAAACACCTCAGAGTGGGTTACCTTAATCCGCTTGCCGTCCAGGTCGCTGATTCCGCCGGTGGGGTCAATCACCTGTTCGGCCCAAGGACTCACCTGCCAATTCTGCAGAGGTAGGGCCAGCGCGTCAATGGTGAAGTCGCGCCGGTTCAGGTCTTGCTCGATGCTTTCTGAAAACCCGGAGAGATCAATAGTCCAGGGATGTCCCGAATCGCCGTCGATAACGACGCGGGATACGCCGTGGACGCTGCTCAGGGGGAAATAAGTGCCGGAGAGTCGGTCGGCCAGCTCCCGGCCCAGCGACTGCGGATCGCCCATGACCGCCAGGTCAATGTCGTTGGAGGGCCGAGACAGCAGGGAATCTCGCAAGAATCCCCCCACCAGATAGGCCGAACACTGGCGAGAGTCAAAGAAGTTGCTCAGTGTTCCGAGGATTTTCGGTGAATCATCTGCGAAAGTCAAAGGCGTTCAGCTCATTCGGCGGCTGGTTTGAGGAGACAATATGTCGAAGGCCATTGCAATTTGGCCCGGCTAAGCCTGCTGCTCTCCCTGGGATTGCGGGCTTGCCTCAGACTGCTGGGGTTCTTCGTTCTCGTCTTGTGGTTCCCCATTTTCCTCATCCGGATTGTAGGTAACCTTCCACAGGCTTTCCCGGGACACCAGGTGGTCAATGTAGAGAACGCCGTTCAGATGGTCGATCTCATGCTCCAGGGCTTGGGCCAGCAGTCCTTCAGCCCTGATTCGTACAACTTTGCCGTTCAAGTCCAGCGCCCGGGCGCGAACCTTCTCCGACCGTTTGACGGTGCCCCGGTACCCAGGAATGCTCAGGCACCCTTCTTCCACCTCTCGCTCGCCCTCTCTGCGGACGATTTCCGGGTTGATCAGCACCAGTGGTTCGTCCCAGTCGGGCAGTTGGATTACCGCAACTTTTTGCAATGACCCAACCTGGTTGGCCGCCAGACCGACACCCTGCTCAGCGTGCATGGTTTCCACCATATCCGCGGTATATTGGGTCAAAACTTGGGGAATTTTGCCTATTTTCTTGGCTTTTTCGCGGAGGACCCGGTCGGGGACAATCCGCATGGTCAATAAGGACACGCTGAAATTCCTCCAGAATCGCCGGGACTGATCACCGTCACTAATTATATCCCAGGTTTATTCCCGGAAACTATATCTAATAAGAATTGGGCGTGTAAAGTCGGCCCTAGAAAAAAGTAGTGTGTTAGTTTGGTTCCCGTCATTGCGGTGCAAGCCGGAATCCACGAGAGCGTCTGAACAGCGACTATATCTGGATACCGGCCTTCGCCGGTGTGACAAAGCCCCGTTCTTGGACACCAAATTGATACACTATCCTATAAAAGGTGGGCCGGGTCTACATCTACAGTATGGTTGGCCGCAAATTTTTGGCCTTCGAGAAATCGGTGCAGGTTACGACCGCGCAGCGTAACGTGCCAGCGATAACTGCCCCGCACTGGGTGAGGGATGCCTGGAGCCGGCCCGATCACCTCCACATCGGTTAAAC
>JACZRM010000084.1 GCA_022576105.1 Chloroflexota bacterium
CGAATATGCGAAGTAACGTGAATTTAATATCCGGCCACTGGGGGTAGGACTTGGTAACCTGGTAACGATTAACCCCAGCGTGGTGGCCATGGTGATACTGCTGCTGGCCACCGTTACCTTCGACGGTTTCAGCGCTACACCGGAGTGGTTGCAGGTACAGACATTTTTCTTGACCCAATTTCCCGAATTGAGGTCTCCAGCGCTAAACGGGATCACCATAGCCAATACTCTTGGTCTGATAGCATTTCCTCTGGCCTTTACCAGCGTCTACTGGTTTTTTTGCTATTTGATGTTCCGCATAGTGGGCGAACGTCCCCCACTGGTGCCGGGACTCATTGGAGCCTACGCTTTCTCGTTGATACCGATTGCGTTGGCTTATAACTACGCCCACTTCCTGAGCTTCTTGCTGATAACTGGGCAGCTAATAATTGGTCTGGCCTCCGACCCATTCGGATTTGGTTGGGACCTGTTCGGCACTGCCGACTACCTGATTAACATTCGGATTACCAACGCCAGGTTTATCTGGATCTTCTCGGTGGCGGTCATAGTGGCCGGACACATATTTGCGGTATATCTGGCCCACATCCGGGCCATGCGTCTATATCCAACCCAGTCTCTGGTTTTGAAAAGCCAGTTGCCCATGCTGGGGCTGATGGTGATGTACACTGTGGTCAGCCTGTGGATTGTGTCCCGCCCAATTACTGAGTGATCTACTCTTAGCCTTATTGGTGGTGCGCCGCCGCAGAGTAGTTCGGTGGGTAGTTCGGGGGTAGTTCGGCTGGAGACTGTAGATGGCGTTCTTCGCCTGATAGTCGATACAACACCCACCTCTTGACATTCAGGGCCAATATTCGGCCATTTCTGGGAAGGTTCTTCCCTGCATTCTGGCCCAAGGTAAATGAGTACAACAAAGGAGCACCGTTATGCCAGACCGCCAGGGCAGACTGGAAGGAAAAGTCGCCATAATCACCGGGGCTGGTTCCAGCGGCCCGGGCGTGGGTAACGGCAAGGCCGCCGCGGTGTTGTTCGCCAGAGAGGGGGCCAAAGTCCTGCTGGCGGATGCGGTAAAAGCCCGTGCTGAAGAAACCCTGGCTATGATTGAGGAGCAGGGAGGCGAGGCTTCGGTTTTTGAGGCCAACGTGATCATCGCTGATGATTGCCGCCGAATGGTGGACGCGGCGGTGGAGCGTTACGGTCGCTTGGACATTCTGGACAACAACGTAGGTATATCCCGCCGAGGCACGGTGCTGGAAATCAGCGAGGAAGACTGGGACTACGTGATGGCGGTCAATGTCAAAAGCATAGTCCTGTGCAGCAAGTACGCCATACCTAAAATGATTGAAAGTGGTGACGGCGGCTGCATCATCAACATCTCCTCCATCGCCGGACTGCGGGCGCACAGCAGCACCCCCTACACCGCCTCCAAGGCGGCGGTCATTGGCTTGACCATGACCATGGCGGCGGACCACGGGCCGGACGGTATTCGGGTCAATTGCATTGCCCCGGGTCTGGTCTTCTCGCCGATGGTGGCTCCCCGCATGGATGATGACCTGCGGCAGATTCGCAAGAATGCCGCGCCGCTGCGCACCGAGGGCGACTCATGGGATGTTGGCTATGCGGCGTTGTACCTGGCCAGTGACGAGGCCCGCTGGGTCACTGGCATCACTCTGCCGGTGGATGCCGGTCTGACTACACTATCGCCGGTCACTTATCAGACCCTGGGGCAGCAGCAGTACCAGCAAAGGTGATAGAAGCCTGGCGCATCTTTCCACAGGACCGACTTGCCGGACCTCTCGATGAAACCGGGGTTCAGGGCGCGGGGCATCTAGACTCTAGCCTATCTCCACCAACTTGATGTCAAAGGTCAGGGCCTGGCCTGCCAGCGGGTGATTGCTGTCCATCTTTACTTTGGCGTCGTCGAATTCCACTATTGTGATTTCTGCTACTCGCCCGCCCGGCTGGTTTCCCTGCATGCGCAGGCCCACCTCCAAGGGGATGTCCGGCGGCAGTTCCGACCGGTCGATTTCAAACACAGCATCGGGGTTATGCGGCCCATAGGCCTGGTCTACCGGTATGTTCAGGACCTTGGATTCGCCAGGCTCCATGCCCAACACACCCTGGTCGAAGCCAGGGATTACCTGCCCCTGACCCAGGGTGAACTCCAAGGGTGAATCACCGCCCGAAGAGTCGAACACCGAGCCGTCTTCCAGCTTGCCGGTGTAGTGGACCTTAACTTTATCGCCCTTCTTTGCCTGGACCATTCCCTCTCCTCAAGAGCTACTTGAACCGGGTAATTTCTCAGTAAATACTAAAAATACTAATTTTCGCGTCATTATACCCCACCGTCTCTTAGACCGTGGGCAGCCCCAACCCGCCGTACTCTGCTGGCTGGGCCTCATCTGGCCCGGGCCAGGAAGGAATGGTGACGCACAGAAATCGCAGGGGTTCGTTGGACGAGGAGCTGAACTGAAACCGCCATCCGGTGGGGATGGTCAGCGCGTCACCGGCTTCTACCCGAATAGCGGCGACGCCAGAGGATTCGGCGTCGGGAGGACAGCGCCACACCCGGCCAATTCCCTCCAGAATGTACCAGATTTCTTCAACTGTCTGGTGCCACACCGGCCGCGACACTTGGCCCGGCGGCAGTGTTACTTCCACCATGCTGCCCCGATGTCCTCCATGCCTCTGGTCAATCAAGAAGCGGATTGCCGAGCCATCGGGAGCAATGTCATCTGGCTGCGCCGAGCGGCGGCTGATTGGCGGAATCATCACAATCAATCTACCTCACCAGCGGTTGGCCGACCAGACCCCAGTAGGGTAGCACCAACAGGAACAACACGGCTATCGCTACCACGGTCATCACTAAGCCGAAACGGAAGACCTCCGGGGCGCTGATCTGGGCCCGCTGGAAGATGAATATCCCCGAGGTGCCGCCGGCCGGATAATAAACAACTGAGTCTCCCACCACTACCGCGGCCATTCCGCAGACCAGGGGATTCAGGCCCAGGGTCGCGCCGGCGGCCATCGCCACCGGGATCACCAGGGCCAGGTACCCGGCGATGTTGGGCACCATCACGCGAACCAAAGCGAAGCAAAGGCACAAGGCCAACAGCAACAACATGGGCTGGTCTTGTAGTCCGAATACGCTGCCCACCAGGATATCCGAGAACCAGGCGGCGGCGCCGCTGGTGACCAGGGCGTGAGCCAAGGACAGAGAAGTGGCAATGACGAAGAAATTGCTCCACCCCAGGTTTTGCTCGAATTCCCGCCAACTGAGAACCCCAATGCCAGGTGTCAGGATCAGTCCCATGGCAATCAAAGCGGGTACCGCCGGATGCAGCCCGTGAGCGAAGTCGGTGAACCAGAGCAGGGCGGTCAGCAGGGCGATTGCTCCGGCCCGGATTTCCACCGGTTTCACCGGGCCTGGGTCCAGCTTGCCGGCCGCCAGTGAATCCCCCAGCCGAAACCCGGAGCGGTAGAAAAAGTACAGCAGGGTTCCGCCAACCACCAGGTTGGCGTAGAACGGGACGCTCATCAGCAGAAACCACTGAGTCCAGGAGAAATCGCCCAACAGCCCGGACGCCACCACCGGGGTGATCCCGCCGGCTAAGAGTGCGGTTGACGCCAGCCGGTTAAGGCTGCCCATCGCCATCATCACCGCTTTGTGCAGGGGATGCTGGTGGGGTATGTTCCAATGCGCCAGCACCTGCTCGTAGACGTGCACCATGATGGCCCCTCTGGTGCTGGCCGAGGGCAGGGCAAAGGTCAAGAGGGCGAAGGAAAACAGCATCTGGACATACAGCCAGCGCGGGCTGCCCACCGCGCCTCGAATCAGGAAGGTCGCCATCCGCTCGGCCAGGCCAGACTGGTGCACCGCCAATCCCAGCGTGAGAATGCCGACCAGGAAGTAGACCACCGGCTGGGAAAACCCGTACACGCCAGCCTCAATGTCGGGCACTGCACCGGTGAGGACCAGCAGAACGATTCCCCCAATGCCAACCACGGCGATGGGTATTGCCTCAGTGGCCCACAACAGCACGGCCAATGCCATCACCGCCAGAGCGCGTTGTCCCTGCGGGGTGAGGCCCTCCGGGGTTGGCATCAGTATCAACCCAGCGAACACCGCCAGCGGAACAGCGAGCTTTATCACTGATTTAGGAGCTATTGAAGTTTGGCCCAGGGAGAGAGATTTCAACAAGAGCTAGTCACCGATTGACGATATAGTAGCGCCCCGAAATCGTGCTACAAGATGAAAGCCCCCGGTCTGCAGCCGGGGGCTTGCTTTGTTGCATCTGGTCTGCAATCCGCTTAGGAGGCCCGGGGCTTGCGACCCTTGCGTTCCAGGAAATCCTTGAACCCGTCTTCCACCGACAGTCCTTTGAAGCGGCCGGTGCGCGCGTTAATCTCGCTCCGGAACTGGTCTTCCAGCGGTTGCCCGCTGTGTTCCAGCAGCATCTGCTTGATGTTGGCGACGCCCTCGGCCCGGTTCTTGGCAATTCCAGCGGCGACTTCCATCGCCTTGTCCATCAGCTGTTCGTTGGGTACCAGGTGGTTGATCAGCCCAATGTGGTAGGCCTCTTCGGCAAAGACCTCTCGACCACTGTACAGCAATTCTTTGGCCCGGTTTATTCCCACCAACCTGGGCAGGCTCCAGGTGGCGTTCATCTGACCATAATTCACCGCCAGGAACCGGAAGCTGGTGCGTTCGCAGCCCAGCAAAAAGTCCATGGAAGTAGCCATCACCGTGCCGCCTCCGTAGCAGAGACCGTTAATCGCCCCAATCACCGGCTTGGTGGACGTGGTCAGGTGCCAGGTTTGTTTGGACCTTTCCTGGGCGACCTCCTCTCTTTCCTGCTCGCTGCGCTCCCGGTTTTCGTGGATGTCTGCACCCGCCGAAAAGGCCCGCTCCCCGGCCCCGGTGATGATTATGGCGCCCACGCTGTCGTCTTCTTCCATACTGGTGATCGCCTGGTCCAATTCTCGGGCCAAGCCCAGGCTCAGAGCGTTCAGAACTTCGGGCCGGTCCAACGTTATGACGGCAACTCGGTCGGTTTGTTTGGTCTTGATAAACTGGTAACTCATGCTGAATAACTCCTCAAGCTTGGCTGCGAAATTGGACTGCTCAACGCAATTGAGCTGATCCGGTTCTCTAGGGGTAATAATAAATCACAATTAGGTTGGAAAGTAAACCTGAGGGCAAGTGGGGAATGCTTCCAGCCACTTAGCTTGGAAGTTGGACTGAGGGGAATTTAGCAGGTGGAAGCGGGACGGTGGTAGTTATTTAACGCTGAACGGAGTAAGGCCCCGCTATGACGCGAGGCCTTTTCACATTCCCGTCCACCCGGGTTTATTTTATACCAGATCCAAGCTTGCCTTAGCTTCTTCCCACGGAATATTTTTACCTTCTTTAGCCTCTTTGATACCTTGCTTGAGAGCAGCCATCATGTCTGTATCGCCCATGATCTCCAGAGTTTCTGTGATGGCCTCAAACAACTCCCAGGGCATCAAAGCCAAGGTAGGTTTTCCCCTGACTGTAATTGCTACAGCCTGGTTTTGCTCACTTAGCTCCTTGGAAAGCTTAGGCAGTTTGGTACGCGCCTCCGCTATCGGGATTTCCCCGATACCGCCACTTCTAGACCGAACCATGCTGTCACCTCCTGTTTCCTGCGAACCTCCTACTCCAACAGCCCCAATTTTAGCAAACGCTGCGCCAACACGTAAATATCTTTTTTATCACCCTCCTTTCTGAGTCCGATGGCCACAACGAGAACGATTACCAGTCCATTCTCTATGCGATAAATGATGCGGTAACGTTGACCGACGGCTCTAAGAGTTCGGTAGCCAACCAGCTGGCCGTAGAGGGGCTTGCCCTGCTGGTCTGCATCTTCAACCAGATGGTCGATTCTGCTGGCTATCTGCTGTCTGATTCTACGGTTGGAAATTTTCCCGAGCATCTCGAGAGCCGTTGGTATGATTTCCACTTCGTACCGCACCGAATAGCTCCATAGAGAAGTTGTGCATATTATTGTGCAACTCATAGCACAAGATGTCAAATGGGGAAGAGAAAACTGTCAGCGGCTGATCTCTAGGCTGTTAAGTTCAAACTGAACTATTACCGAGTTCTGAGGTGCTACAGGCACTGACTTAATAGGCTGACTTGGGGCAGTAATGTGGTTGAGGAGTGGGATCTTGAGTGGGTGGCAACACCTTGGCCCGACGCCGTGCTGCACCGGCCCTGGGTCTACTTGGGGAAAACGGTGTGAATGCCCACTCCATCAAGGACGTCGAAGTGGACCTTGTTGTGCTTCGATGAAGAGCTTTGGGGGGACTTTACCACGTTTAAGACTTTTACCACCTTCTCCACCAAAACGGCTTCCATCCTCAGTTTCAGGTGAACGTCGCATAGGGGTTGCAACTCGGCGGTAAGTTGGCTCAATGAGCGGCGCGAATCCAACGTAATAATTATGGTCTTTCCCTGGGAGCACATCTGGCGGCATTCAACGAAGAAATCAAGGATGGTGCTCTTGGAGCAGCGGGGGAGATATGAGGTCAATGTATCCACCGCGATGAAGTCGAACTCCGCCGGAAGGGCCATCATGTGTTCCAGCAGCGTATCCAGCAGCTCGTCAGGCGCTGGATAAAACTTGGTGAGCTCAATGGGGAAAATTCTCAATTGGTCCAGCAGAAAATAGTCAAGAACGTCCATTCTGAGTGAAGACATTCGGCTGATCATACTGGGCGAACTGGTCTCACTGGTGTAGAAGGCAACCGAGGATTTGTCGTGCAACGCACTATAGGTCAGGTTCTGACACAGAACAGTTTTGCCCGCCGCATGGTTCCCTTCGATCAGAGTTAGCGAGCCCTTGGGAATGCCGTCGCCAATGCAGCGGTCTATTTCATGCTGACCGGTGCTAATGCCGGTGCAGTCTTCCGTAGAGATATAGGGCAATGCTGGTTAAACCCCCGTAATCAATGTGGCTGGTCTGCGGGCCGCATTCGCTATGTAACCTGACCCGCATTCAATACCTGCGATCAACTCACTACCTAGCTTATCTTGCAGCGTGGTTTTGAATCGAGAGATTACCGGTTAACAGGCCGGGAACATTCAGTTACCGCGCTGACTCATTGTGCCCGGGTTTTGTCGCCTCTTGCGCTCCGTTATGCGCCGCGTCAAGCAATGGCCCGGTTGTCCCGCCGCTTACTGAGACCGGTTAGAGGTGTGGGACAAGTAGTGCATCAGGTGTTAGCACCCTGTGTCTTACATTTGATTGATGTCAGATTTCTAGGTGCAGTTAGACACCGAAAAAACCAGCTCCGGAGTCGACTGAAACCGCTAAAGGGATGACGCCCCAACCCCCGGCAACAATCCAAGCCG
>JACZRM010000085.1 GCA_022576105.1 Chloroflexota bacterium
GGTTATTCGCCTGGCCGGACAAGAAAATTACGGTTGGGCGGTAGACCTGGGCACCGGGGCGGGCTTCACCGCTTTCGCCATGACCCAGTTCTGCCATCGGGTGGTCGCCAGCGACTTGACCCGGCCGATGCTCCAACAGGCCCGCCAACTGGGCCAAGAGCGCCAACTGAATAACCTGTTGCTCAGCCAAAATGCGGCCGAGTACCTGCCGATTGCCGGCGATTCCCTGGACCTGGTGACCTGCCGGGTGGCGGCGCATCATTTCGCCAGCTTTGAACTGGCCCTGGATGAAATTCGTCGAGTCTTGAAACCCGGCGGCTCTCTGGTCATGGCCGACACGGTGGCGCCGGAAGACGACCTGGTCGCCGCCTGGTTGAACGATATTGAATTGCGCCGGGACTTTAGCCATGTCAACGATCGGAAAATTTCGACCATCGAAGGAATGTTAGCGGAACGCAGCCTGGAGGTGGTTGAGAGGGAAGAGGCGCGAGTCTATCTACAGTTCAACAACTGGGTGGCCCGCACCGCTACGCCCGATGACGAAGTCGCCTCTTTGAGGAAAGATTTCCTGACTGCGTCACCCGAGGTTAAGCAGGCTTTCGAGATTGAATCAACCGGGGATGGGGAAATCAGTTTTTCCTGGCCCTGCTGGATCTTCCGGGCGGTCAAGCGCTAGCATGAGGTGAGTTCGCCCAACACCGATCCCGAGTTTGCGGTGAACCACCCGCCAGCTAATTCACGTCGACTACTTTAACTACCCAGCGGCCTGCTCCCGCAACGGTCAGGTAGAAAGTCCCGGCGCGGCCCACATAACTGATGCCCTGTCTTTCCTGGGAAGTGTTCAGCACTTCTTCCGCTGGAACGCCCTCCGGCGCCTCCAGGTCATTCACCGTAACTGACAAGTCCCCATCACCCGCCGACCACACGATGGCCCAAGGGGCCTGGTCGAAGGTGAACTGCCCGGTGACGAAGGGCCCTGAAAACACCTGATCGCTACTCCAGCCATCGACCAATAAGAACGCCTGGAATCGCCCGGAATTCGGTTGTAGGATTGAGGCGGTTGTCATGAAGACCGTATCTGATTCTCCGATTACCCAATCTGGTTAACCCCCTACCCCAACCTCAACAAGTCTCCGTTTAATACGTCATGTAACCAAGTTGGTAAAATAACCAGCGCGTAAAGCTGTCCGTTAAGCTATCACTGAAAGTTTTGTCTCCAGTGTTATAGGGGTTTGTCAGAGGCGGCGTCAATGGTAATCGCCGTAAACATATTGAACCCACACGATATGCACACTGCGACCGGAGTTGCAGGACACATCCAATAGAAAAGGGGACCGATTCAAAGAAAGCTGTAGGCGGGACCTACACTGGGCGGCCTAAATTGCGGCCGAGGTCAGGGGCTGGCGACGCATCAAGGCGCCCACATGGGCCAATAGCATTTCGTCGCTGGCGGAATGGGATAAGTAGGCATCGGCTCCGTGAATCAACGCGGTGATTATCCCCTCTTCTTCCCCGTTACCGGTCACGATAATCGACGCGGTGGTGATCCGCCGTAGTGCCGGCAGTATCTCGACTCCATTGGCGACAATACTATCTTCGCCGATAATCAGCAGGTCGGGGCCTTCTTCTTGCAGGCGCTCCAGCCCGGGCCATCCCAAATGGTCGTAGTCAATTAACGTCGTTTCAAACCCAGCCTGACGCAAAACATGTGATACTTTCTGGTTTATATCCGCGTTGCCAACTATTAACGCTTTTCCCATTTGAACCTTCTGTCTAGCTATCGGCGAATTGGTATTTTCGAATTATTTTGAAATTATTATGAAATTATGGTGAATGGACTGAATTCTAGGCCATTGCCCTCAGCGTGTCAATTATCCCCACCAAAATACAACTTTCGGACGAATACCGCCCTGGTCGCGTCAATCCCACTCTTTCTGGAGGAGCTTTACCTCAAAAGCGTCTATTGGCGTCTGTGTTTGAGGCCAGGGGCCCATCTTTGATGTTTCCCTAAGTCCTTCGGCCTCGCCTGTCCTGAGCTTGTAGAAGTGGCTCAGGATAAACTGTGCGAAGGGTCTAAAATCGAGCGAACGAAATTCTGCCCTAGCGTAAAATGACTTTTGAGGCAAGGCCCCCTTGAGCCAGACAGCCGGGCCGGTCCTGGGCTGCGACTGCATTGGGAGTCCCGAAAAAGTCCGGACTGTCGGAGGGGTGGGGGTACCCCTTGGGACCGGCTGGCCTAGTCTAGGCCGCGGGAGGCGATATCTATAGCTGCCAATGCTCCAGGTTGTAAGCCATGTCCCAGAACGAGTGCTCAAACCGCAGGCTGGTGACGTAGGCTTCTCCCATGGCTGCCAGTTCCAACGCACCGGCCTGGTCGCCGATACGGTCGGCCAAATCTCGGATCTCCCGGGCCAGCTGGGCAAATTCCGGGTTGGCATACATCTGAATCCACTGGCTATACAGCGGGGCCGACGCGGGCAGCCCCTGGCGGGACAGGTGGTCGCCAATCTCCCAATAACCCCACTGGCAAGGCAACAGTGAAGCTACCAATTCGCCAAAGCTGCCTTGGTGGGCGGTCTTCAACAGGAAACTGGTGTAAGCGATAGTAGTGGGAGCGGGTTCGGTGGCCTCCAGTTCCTGGGTAGTAATGCCAAACTCGGCGCAGTAACTGCGGTGCAGGTCCATCTCCACATTGAGGGCCACGCCAACCAGCTTGGCAAACCAGCCCATGGTTTCCAGGTCCGTCGCTCGGGCGGCGCCCAGCGCCAGCACCCGGCTGTAGTCGATCAGGTAAGCATAGTCCTGGGTAACATAGTGCTTGAACTTGGCCACATCCAGGGTGCCGTCGCCCACTCCGGTGACAAAGGGATGGGCCAGGATAGCCTGGCGAAGGGGCTGGGTCCGTTGTTCAATATCATCAGTGAAACTCAAGGCATACACCTCAACGCAATTTGGGCCTGTGATATTTGGCCAACCGCTGGCGACGAGTCATTCGACAAGCTCCCGAAAAGTTAACTGGAGGCAACCCGAATGCGGCTAATCTTCAACCTGGAGCCTGTCTGGCGCAAAGCTTATCTGAATGCAGACCCTTTTGCCAGCGGTGCGGCGCGGGTGCCGAGTCGCGGCGAGAACGAGCAGGAAAGCGTATGGCGTAATTGAGTGGGTTGTGGCCGTAAAGACCGTGATTATAGCCGTCAATCGAATTGTTTCCGGTGGCTGCGACGATCAATAAACGCCACAACCCATCCCCCATAACCTGCCCAAAGGTGCGTCAGCGCCATCTTTGAGGGTTCTGACTTAATACAGTATAATGTAGCTACCCAATTCCCACTTTTGAAAGGTTCACACCATGAACGTAATCTTTTTGCAAGATGTACCCAACAAGGCCCACGCCGGAGAGGTCAAACGGGTAGCCGATGGCTACGCCCGCAACTACTTGCTCCCCAAAGCACTGGCCCGAGTGGCAACCCCGGAAATCATGAAGCAGGTAGACAAGATCAAGGCTGTCGGTGACGAGCAACGAATCCGGGAAACCGATGCCATGGAAGAGTTGGCCCAACTCCTGGACAATGTTCAAGTGAGCCTGACGGCCAGAGTGACCCCCACCGGACGCTATTACGGTGCGATCAGCAGCGCTCAAATCGCCCAAGAGTTGACCAACACCCTGGGCCGAGCAATCGACCGGCGCATCGTAGAAATGATCGAACCCATACGAGAGCCCGGCGAGTTCGATATTGCCTTGCGCTTGTCGGCCGACATCCAGGCCACCATTCACATCACGGCAGGGTCCGAAGAGTAACATAGATGTACGCGGAGAGACTCCTTCCTCACGACATTGAGGCGGAGGAGGCAGTGGTTGGGGCGCTGCTAATCGACAGCGATTCATTTCTCCGGGTGTCGCACCTGATCAAGCCGGAGGACTTCTACCGGGAGCGAAACCGTTCCTGCTTCGCATCCTGCGTTGACCTGTTCCAACGGAGCGAGCCGATTGACCAGGTGACCCTGGCCCGGGAGCTGTCCCGTTCCAATCAATTGGAGACTGTCGGTGGCATGGCTTACCTCAGCCACCTGATTTCCATCACCCCAAACTCGGCCAACGCCGAGCACTACGCCCAACTCATCGCCCGTACCGCCACTATGCGCCGGCTGATTGACGCCGCCTCGCGAATTTCCGCCCTGGGCTACGAGGACACCGAAGACGTTGACGCCACTCTGCGCCGCGCTGAAGACGCCCTCTTCCGGGTACGAACCGGACAGACCGACCGAGGATTTGTCCCCCTGCGTCAAGTGTACGACCAGTTCCTGGAAGACCGGGCGGCTCCCGCCGAACCAGCTCAGAACAGCGCTCCAATCCTGACCAGTTTCAATGCCCTTGATGAGCTCCTGGGCGGCCTTCAGCGTTCCGACATGCTGATTCTGGGCGCCCGCCCGGGCCTGGGGAAGAGCACTCTGGCGTTAAACATCTGCTTGAATGCCGCCAAAAACGGGGTGTCCTCCGGCATATTTAGCCTGGAGATGAGCCGGGAGCAGTTGGCCCTGCGTATATTGGCCGCCGATGCCGAAATCGACGCCCACCGGCTGCGGTTGGGCCTCTACAGCGAACCCGAAGAGCAGAGAATTATAGACTCCATTGGAAACCTATCCGACATGCCGGTGTACATCGACGACACGCCCTTCCAGGGCATAGTTGAGATGCGGGGCAAGGCACGCCGCCTATCCATGGAGCACGGGTTGGACTTGCTGGTGATTGACTACCTCCAGCTGGTGCAGGGTGAAGGACGCGGGCGATTCGGAGAAAACCGGGTGCAGGAGATCAGCGAAATATCCCGGTCGATCAAAGGAATGGCCCGGGACTTGAAAATTCCCATCATCACCTGCTCCCAGCTCAGCCGTATGGTTGAAAACCGCACCGGTCATCGACCGCAGCTATCCGACTTGAGAGATAGCGGCAGCATTGAGCAAGACGCCGACATTGTTATGTTCATCTATCGGGAAGATGTCTACTACACTGAGGAGGAATGGGAGCAGCAATTCCCCGGCCGGCCTTTTCCCAGAAACATCGCTGAAATAATCGTGGCCAAACACCGCAACGGCCCAACCGGCAGCGTCAAGCTGCGGTTCCGTGACCACCTGGTTCGATTCGAGTCGCTGGCTCGCGCCGAAGAATTCTAGTCATGGAATTCTCCGGTTTCCCACGTGGCGTCCACGCTACCCTGGTGCCGGACCCGGTACTGGGCATACTGCTGGAACAGATCCAAGACCTGGCCGAGCTAAAGGTAACGCTGAGAGGGTTCTGGTTGGCCGGCCAGAAGAAGGGTGCACTGCGGACTATTGCCTTGGACGAGTTTCTTAACGATAAAGTGCTGGTGCAGGGCCTGAGTGAAGTTTCACAGTCTCCCCAAGACGCCATTCGTCGGGGTCTGGAGTTGGCAGTGAAGCGGCGGACTTTCCTGGCCTTTCAATCCGACTCAACCAACCCCAACGACAAGCTCTACGTAATCAACACAGAAAGCGCCCTGCCCACCATTGAACGATTGATCGCCCAGGGTAAGCTGGTAACTGCGCCCCGCCTGGATGCCGATCTCAGTGATACACAACCAGCCGAGGACAAACCCAACATTTTCCTACTTTACGAGCAGAGGTTTGGCCTGCTGTTTTCTCCTTCAAACGCTGAGGAGATGAAAGAGGCCGAAGAAATCTACTCATGGGATCTGATTAAAAAGGCTTTTGATATCGCAGTTCAGAAAAACGCGCTGAATTGGAGATACGTATCCGGAATTTTGCGACACGAGGCGGCTGAGGGGAAGAAGGATGGAGAGTCTAGGCGACATTCTCAGAAGGATAACCCAACAGACTACCTTGGGGAATACCGACGCCGCCGCGGCAACCTTCCCTGGGAGTCCAGAGACAACTGACGTTTGTCCCGTCTGCCAGGGGGCCGGTTGGGTCAGCCGGGCGGTGCCGGTGGACCACCCGGATTTTGGTCAGGCCTTCCCCTGCCGGTGCCGAAAAGGTGACGAACCCGCCGACCGCATCGCGGCACTACGCCGCTACAGCAATCTAGGGGCATTGGCCCGCATCACCTTTGTTGCCACTAAAGTTGAAGGCCCCCTCCCCGACGCCAGCAATCAGCAACGCTTCCAACAGGCGATGGCCGCCGCGGTGGAATTCGCCGAAGAACCCAGGGGCTGGCTGATCTTCACCGGTCCCAGCGGCTCGGGCAAGACTCACCTGGCCGTGGCCATCGCCAACCGCTGCATCGAACGGGACCAGACCACCTTTTTCATCGTGGCCGCCGACCTGCTGGATCACCTGCGGGCCGCCTATTCTCCGGAGAATACAGTTACCTACGATGACCTTTTCGATCAGGTGCGCAACGTTCCTCTACTGATTATCGACGACCTGAGCACCCAATCCGCCACCCCCTGGGCCCAGGAAAAGCTGTTCCAGATATTCAACCACCGGTTCAGCGCTCAATTGCCCACCGTCATCACTGTACGGGGCCCGCTGGAGCGTCTGGAAGAAGGCCTGCGCACCAGGATGGAAGCCGCCGAGGGTTTCTCCCGTGTGTTCCAACTGGGGCAGTACAATACCAGGTTGGCCCGGCGTATTGGCGACGTCTCAAACGACATGCGCGAACACATGACCTTTGTTCGTTTCGACGTAAGAGGCGGCCAGAAGGCTACTCCAGCGCAGCAAAGAAACCTGGCCGCCGCCAAAAGCGCCGCCCAGAGTTTTTCGGTTGACTCCAACCGGTGGATGTTATTCACCGGCTCCCCCGGCTCTGGAAAGACTCACCTGGCAGTGGCAATTGCCGGTGAGGCCCTGCGGCAAGGCCAGACGGTGTTCTTCGCCTTCGTCCCAGACCTGCTGGACCACCTGCGGGCTACCTTCAGCCCCAACAGTCCCATCGGCTACGACGAATTGTTTGAGCAGATCAAGACGGTACCGATGTTGATTTTGGATGACCTGGGAGCAGAAAGCAGCACACCTTGGGCCGAAGAGAAGCTATATCAGATTCTGGTCTACCGCCATGAGGCGCTCCTTCCTACTGTGATCACCACGTCGATATCCGTGGACGAATTGGAGAAAGCCAAGCCCCGCCTCGCTTCTCGTTTGATGGACGAAACTGTTGTGGAATGGATCCCCATCAAAGCGCCGGACTATCGAGCTCAACGGCGCTCCGATCCGCCACGCCCGCGCTAGAACCCACTCTGTCACCACATACTTCCTATTTTTCCCCGTGGGAGGCATCTATCGGGAGGTGCGGCGGCCCGAGAAGTTGGTCTTCACCTGGGTGTGGGAAGCGCCTCTAAATTCGGAAACCATGCAGCCGTCTGAGGAATCGGCTCCCCCGAGGGCGGCGATG
>JACZRM010000086.1 GCA_022576105.1 Chloroflexota bacterium
CCCAGAAGGAGGACCATCATGGCCCCAGGAGGCAGCGACTGGCTCGCCCAAACCCCTGAAGAAACATTGGAGCCGGAGATCCCCATCTGCGACCCTCACCACCATTTCTGGGTATCCCGGCCCGATCCTGCTCACTACCAGCAGTACCTCTTGCCAGAACTGGCGGCCGATGTCAACAGCGGTCACACTGTGCGCTCGACGGTGTTCATTGAGGTCCACTGCCAATACCGCCAGGACGGACCAGACGAGATGAAGCCAGTGGGAGAGGTCGAGTACATCCAGACAATCGCCGACGATAGTGCCACTCTACCCGAAGTGAGGCAGCCGGGGACGAGATGGACGGACCCACTCTGGCGGCCAATTTTCGAGCCCAGGCCAAAGCAGCAGCGATGATCCATGCCAACCCGGGCAAATACGCGCATTACATGACAGAAGAAACAGGGGGACGCCTTGAGCCCAAGGAGCTGCAGACTTGGCGGCTCCTGTACGCGCCACCTGCGCCCTACACACGGGAGCGGTTCGAGCGGACTTACCAGTGGATGATGAGCTACCCCGACTTGGTAGCTAGCGGCGCCACCTACGAGTCCGTGGTGGACAACCGCGCCTGGGGTCAACCACAATCTCGGTAGGACGTCACTAGCCGCCGATGCGCTCAGTTGCTATCTTGGTCCGGGCCCCAAGAAGTGCAGGACCATGAGCGGCCGGCACGGGCACGACTAAGGGGGGTTGGGGGGATTACTTTTTCCCAGCCAAGGGCAGGAGCGTCGCCTCAGCCACGATGAATCACTCCCGGACCTGGTCCTAATATAGACACGCAGGACCGATGGACCCATTTCTTGACTCGGTGGCAGATAGGAGCTACCCCACGAATTGGGACCACACATGGGGAAGCCTGTCCAGCGCTTCAGACGGCAAGGGGCCTTTGTCCGCGAACCGCACCGACTGTTCAAGGTGGTCCATGTTAGAGTAACCCACCAGAACAGTGGAAACCCCCGGGTTGCTCAGGGCAAAGCGCACCGACGCCTCCACCAGGTCGTCGGCATAACCCTCACTAACCATGAAACGGAAACCCGCCGATCGGTCGAAGTCCTGCTGGTAGTCTCGGCCCGAGCCGATGGGCGCCACCGACGGTACGGCTACCGGGTCCCGTTCGGCCACCCCGCTGAGGGCCCCGGCCGCCAACACCCTTATTACGACGACCCCCATTTCGGCGGCGTTGGCCCGGTCGATCAGTCTCTTGTAGTCCGGCATATCGAAGCCGGGCGCAACGTCGGCGCCCGCCGAGGGATTCAACAGGTTGTAAACCGTCTGTACCGAGTACAAAGCGCCCGAGTCGACGACGCGGTGCAGGGACTCGGTCACGCCCACGCCGGTCAATCCCCAGAACCTGACCTTCCCCTGGGCACGGAGCATTTCGGTCGCCTCCACCACCTCGCCCAGCACATCTTCGACACTGAGGGTTCCCCCCGCCAGGTCCCGCTGGGGACTCACCCGGTTGTGGAGTTGTATCAGGTCAACCTGTTCCCGGGCCATTCGGGCAAGGCTGGCATCAACCGAGCGGATAACGCCTCCCTTGATGTCGGCGTCGTCCCCGGTTTCCAGGCGGTATTTGGTACCTACGTATACCTGAGCGCCCAACTCGTTCAGCACCCGGCCCAGGTTAATTTCCGACTGGCCGGACCCATATTGAGCAGCCGTGTCGAAGTAGTTGATACCCAACTCCATGGCTCGGGCTACCGCCTTCACCTGGTCGGCGTGCTCTCCCCTTATCATGAGGCCGCCCACGTTACCGCAACCGAACCCAATCTCGGATACCCTCAACCCGGTCCGCCCCAAAGTCCTGTAGTTCATTCTCTTACTCCTAGCTCCGGCAATCTCCCGATAAACTTGGGACTTCAGCTTGTTTGCCCATCTCTGGAATTCCCCGGGCGCACTCAGCGTAATTGCCGGTGTCAGTTTATCTTTGGCAATTAATGATTCATTATCTTCTGGTCGGTGCGACGATTGGAAGAACTGAACAAGCCGGGGTTGACGCGATAGACCAATCTAGAAAGTCTAGGTTCCTACCCAACGATATTGTAATTATAGTTCGGTGGTGTAAACTACTCCATCAAGGCTCCCTGGTTACAAGGCAGATACTTTATATCACTGAGCATAATCAATCGGCAAGGAGTTGGATATCAATGGTTCTCCAGTATCGGGATTTCAAAGTAAGACAACGGCCGGTACGGCCAGCCCGGGCCCTACCTGACCAGCTTCCGGAGCGGACCAGAGATGATATTGAACGTGCGAAAGGCTTGCTCGCCCAGGATTTCAAGGGAGTGACCAGCGACGGTATTGTGGCGGGTGGCTTGTTTTCTATCGAAGAGACGGGCATCCCGACCGCTGGAATTAAACACGCCGCTGACGCCGTGTTAGATTCGCTCTCGGTGACCCAGAGGAAGGCCTCAACCTTCCCCATCGATAGTGATGTTTGGCGGCACTGGAGCAACATACATCCTTTTCTGATGCGCCATGGAGCACTGCTTGAGGATATGAACATTGCTCAACGGGAGTTGGTCCTTGGGCTAATGAAGGAATGCTTGAGTCCCAGCGGATTTGAGCTGGCCAGGAACATCATGCGGCTGAATGAGTCAATTCGGGAGATTACCGGCAGCGATGAGGAACTTGGGGAGTGGCTGTACTGGCTGAGCATCATGGGGAAACCCTCTCATGACGAGCCCTGGGGTTGGCAGATCGATGGTCACCATCTGATAGTTAACTGTTTCAACCTGGGAGACCAACTGGTGATGACTCCCATGTTTATGGGGTCTGAGCCGGTGGCGGTAGATATTGGGAAGTACGCTGGAACGCGAGTCTTCCAAGCAGAAGAACAAATCGGACTAAATCTGGCCCAGACTTTCACCTCGGACCAACGGCGCAAAGCCATCATCGCTGAAGACCTCCCCGGAGAGCTTTTCACCGCAGCATTTCGGGACAACTTTGAACTTAGACCGGAGGGTATTCGGTACGACGAATTGACTAGCCATCAGCAAGCAATTTTGATCGATTTGATCGGCGTCTACGTCAACCGGTTGCCTTCGGGTCACGCTCAGGCCAAACTCGACGAAGTGACCAGGCACCTCCAGGAAACCTACTTTGCCTGGATGGGGGGTACCGAAGAGGAGAGCGTTTTTTACTACCGGGTACATAGTCCGGTAATTCTCATTGAGTTTGACCACCAAGGCGGGATCGCCCTCGAAAGCGACGGGCCTTCCCATAATCACATTCACACCGTGGTTCGCACACCCAACGGCAACGACTATGGCAAGGACCTTTTGCGTCAGCACCACGAGCAATATAGCCATTCGCATCGGTAGTTTAGGGTGTTCTCACTTTATTTATCCAGCGAGATCAGTCGTTTTTTGCCAAGCTAATGCAGGCCATAGTTTAGCCTGCGGCTGGCCCGCAGAATTATAAGTAGTGCCAGGTAAGAAAGGAGACTATGAAAGCATCCTATCTTGGCGCAATGGGGTACTCCCAGCGGCACCAGTTTCCGGCAACTTGGCCGATACCACCGGCCTATGGTGACCCCAAGACTTCGGTCGAGAGCTACCAGGAAGGCATCGAAGAGTGCGAGTTCGCGGAAGAGATGGGTTTTGATTGGATCAGCTTCTCTGAACACCATTATTCCGGCCGGATTGCTACCGGGGCGCCGGCAGTTATGGCGGCGGCGGTGGCTGAGCGCTGCAAGAAGGCTAAGATTGCCATGCTGGGTCACTTGTTGCCGCTGAACAACCCGGTGCGAGTCGCGGAAGAGTTGGGCCTTCTAGACAACTTGACCAACGGGCGACTCATCATGGGATTCCTGCGGGGAACGCCCAATGAGGACCAGGTCTACGGGGTAAACCCGTCGGAAGGGCGGGGGAGGATGTTGGAGGGAATGGATCTAATCATCAAGGCGCTGACCGAACCACAGCCCTTCTCTTGGGAAGGGCGTTACTACCAGTTTCGCACCGTGTCTGTTTGGCCGAGGCCGGTGCAGCAGCCCCACCCTCCGGTGATCGTAGCAACCAGAAGCGACGACACGATCCGGTACGCCGCTGAGCACCGGCATGCTCTAGGAGTCTCTTTCGTCCCGGTCGACCAGATGGCCTATATCACCGAAAAATACCGCACCTGGTGTGACGAAGCCGGCTGGCAGCCTCAGCCCGACCAGATAGTGTATCGGGGCAGCATCTACCTGGCGGAAACAGACCGGCAAGCCGAGGAATGGTTCGAGAATGTAAAACGTGCGGGCCTGAAGCCTGCTATTCCTTTACGCCCGGTGGTGGCACAAGCGATACAGGCAGCCCGGGCCGGTGAGCAATTCGACCTGCGTAATGTTATTGCTGGAGGTGCTCAAGGTGACGTAGCAGGTATTGCACGGGGACTAAGCTTTATCGGCGGGCCGGACACCATCGCAAAGCAGATGAAGTCATTCCACGACCAGTGCGGTGTCGGGGTTGTGGACCTGTTTTTTCAGCAGCCAGCACTAGAGCACGGGGAAGTCATGAAGGAAATCGAGTTATTCGGGAAAGAAGTCCTACCGCGCATCAAAGAGTTCTAGTGTGGCGCAAGGCACAAGAAGGAAATAAATGTGCAGGAGGCCGCTCATCCAGCGCTGATGACATTTCGAGAAGACTTCATAGATACTTGCGGGTTCCGCATCAAGTACCTGGAGTTAGGTCAGGGCGCTCCAGTAGTCATCCTGAGTTGCATCATGTGGGAAATATCAATGCTCCGCGATGCTCTAGCCCGAATGTATCGCGTGGTTGTGCTGGAGTTACCAGGGTTTGGTTCCTCGCCGGTCAACAATGACTCGTCGTCTACCAAGGATTTGGCGAATATCGTTGCCCAAGCCACTGAAATAATAGTTCCCGAGAAGTACACGCTCATAGGAACATCTTTTGGCGCCAACGTAGCACTGTGGCAAACATTACAGGCTCCTGAACCGGTAGAGGCGCTGGTTCTAATCTCACCCACTGCACTACATCCAAGGGGTGATCTGGCTACTGACAACCCAATGGAGATGGCGAAGCAACTGCTGGCCCATCCTGAGATTTCACCGGGGATCTCTCACATCGATCCCGACATCATCGCTCGAGAGCACGAGTTGGTGCGGCGACTCGGCGGCGGCACTCACGATGCGGAGATGGAAGCCAGGCTCAGCCAGATTCAATGCCCGGCACTAGTCATGTTTGGCTCTCAGGACCAATTGGTCGCCACCGAGGCGGCGAGCATCTATCGCAGGGAGATTCCCAACAGCAACTTATCCATCGTGTATGACGCCGGACACTTAATTGGGGCGGAGCGGCCCGAAGCTCTGATCAACGCGGTGGTTGACTACGTTGAACGCAGGGAGACGTTCATTGTGAGCCGAGAGAGCAGGATAATTAACCCCTAATGCGGTCAAGACACCGGCATAAGTGACCCAGCCAAAGGGCAGATAACGGTGATGGCGGGCGGCCCTTGGCTGCCACTCAGGGTGTGGCCAATGCCATACATTTTGATCATGACGACCAGGTCATTATGTTCGATACGGCAAACGTTGCCGTCCGGCGCATAGATGCCTACGTTGGAATAGACTCATCCGCTGCTCTGGCAGGCATGTTAACGGCGTTACTCCACCACCACTTCAGCCTGCAGCAATACGCCTCCGTTTCGATAGGCTTGCGTAATCGGATCGCGCTGGAGAGCCGCTTGGATTACCTCGATTGGAGTAGTGCGCGGGGTTCCTGGCACGATTAGCCGGCGCAATGCCCGACGGTGGCCCACTACCCCGGCTGCGGCGTTGCCCTGGGACTGGCCCCTACCGCCGGGGCCGGCCATCGCTATCTCGACGCTCAGACCGTCAGTGGCTCCAGCCCCTCCGGGAAGCAGCCGGCTCAGGGTGGTAACGGTCGATGCCGCCCAAGCGGCTTGGGCCAGTGGAAATGGGGGCGGCACCCATCCCTGGGAGCTATGACCCGCCAGCAAGGTCCAGCGGCTTGTTCGGGTCAGGTTATCACAGTTAATGTAAATCTTAGCCTCTCCCTCGTGGACCACGCCTCCGTTTTCGTCATACTCTTTCGTGTCCACCAGGTAGCGGCCGCGCACCGACCCGGGGGGTACGGTCGGTAGATCTCCCTCTAGAGTCGGGAGGCTTGCTGGCGCTGGCGATGCCGCCGTTGCTTCGCCGGAGCTCCACTGCACCTCGTCATCGATCTGCATGGAACCTTTGGTGAGCGCTTGACCCACTGGACAATATTGGGCGGCCCGCTGAAGCCGAATGCGCTCCGATTCGGAAATAGCGCCCTTCAGGGTTACCACTTCCCTGACGCCAAACCCGATGGTATTGGGAAGTTCAACCGGCTCAACCTGGAAATCGACTATGATGTCCTCCAAGGGGATCTGGCCTCGGTAAGCCACGCCTACCACGGTGACTATGGTTCAAGCGGCCCAAGCGGCCACCGACAAATACTGGGGAGGAGGCCCCACCATATCAAGATCGAGATTTGGGATGCCGGTTACGAAGGACCATGGCCCCCGCTGGCCCGGCCCAGGGTCAATCACCGTAAGCGCGGATTGTCCTTCAATTGGCCGAGCAACAATGTTCCGCTGAAGTTGGTCCGTTATCGTGGTACGCGCATTTTCAGTCATCAGTCTCCTCAATTGTTATCGGAATTTGCCGCAACGGTGCTTTTGCGGCGCAACCTTTTTTCTCCTTGATCCAGGTCGAGGAAATATGCTATTTGTATAAACGGTTCAACCAGCTATATTTCGCCGGGTCCAGGTCCTTGCCCCGGAACCCGGGATAGTCGGGGCCGTACCGATAAGCGCGGAACACCCGGTTCACGTAGCCAAATCGTTCATCTTTTCCGTAGAAGGGATTCGTATACTCCCAGACCATTTCGCCGTCGCGGGTAACCTCAAACAGCCTTCCAGTCATACCCTCGCATACGAGCGTGTTGCCGTTGGGCTGGCGCTGGGCTCCACTGATGAAGGAGCTGAAGAACAGCCAGGGCGGCTGGGTCTGGTATTCCCACTCGATTTCGTTGGTATTGGGGTTCACCTCGATGATCCTGGAGCCGGGGCTGGGAGCGGTGACGGTGTGCCAGCCGTTATCAAAGATGAGAACATTGCCGTTGTCCAGCAGGTTTGGGTCATGTTGATGGCCCAGTTCTCCGCGACCCCATTTCCAGATGAAATCGCCGTTGGTTTTGTCGATTATGCCCACCGTGTCCAAAATCCGGAAACTGGTCATTATGTTCCCGTCGGGCAGC
>JACZRM010000002.1 GCA_022576105.1 Chloroflexota bacterium
TAAATTGTGTTCCCCGGGACAGACGCTCCATGGACTGGGCCAGTTGACCAATTAGGACTTCGGCCTTTTCACCTTCCGATTGTTCCGGTACAGCGTAAATCCGAAGTTTTTCCTTCTGATGGTATTGATTGACATCCAGGCCGATAGTTTTCATCTGAGTCAGCAGGCTATCCTGGGTTTGCTCCGATGTGAAGTAGGCTACGCCGTATCCACCATCTAACGCCCCGTATACAAAGTGCTGGCAGAGGGTGCTTTTCCCGGATGAAGCCGCCCCTACCGCAAGGGTAACTGAGCTCAGCGGTAAACCTCCCCCCATCCTCTGTTCCAACGCCGCCAGTTTCTCCGCGGTTTTGATTGATGGGATTTCGTCCTCATTAGAGTTGGCCGCCTGGTCTTTTTTACGACCAGACTTGAAGCGTGCCAACTGGCCCTCCATGGCCACCTGGTTCACATTGTCAGTATTCATATTTATGACCTGGGCCTGCTCCTCCGGCGCCGGGTCAATTTTTGCGTTCAACAAGGCCTTTGTTTCTTGAAGGGTGATCCTAATTGTTGCCTCCACCATTCCAGGATCCCAGGGTTTAGATATGTAATGGGTCACTCCCATCTTCCGTGCGGCAATTTCGCCCTGGTCCGCTGGCAGGGCAGTCAGCAAAACCACCGGAATAGATTCAGTCCCCGGGTTTTTCTTCATATGCTCCATTACTTGAAAACCATCTAACCCCGGCATCATTACGTCCAACAGCACAATGTCGGGAACGCGCTCTGCCATCATTTGAATGGCGTCAGTTCCGTCGGCCACGTCGACCACGTCAAATCCCGCGTCCAACAGGGTGTCTACCAATACATCTCTGATGCGCGGTTCATCTTCAACTACCAGGACCATAGTCATGTCGGTTTACTTCCTTGCGATCAAAATTGCAGCGATTAAAATTGCAGCGATTAAAATTACGAGCGATTAAGATTTCGGCGATTAAGATTTAAGAGCGAATCTATTTGAGCGCTGAACACGGCAGGCTCAGCTTGGCGTGGGCCGCCCCACCATTGTTGACCCTAAGCTGCAACACTGGCCTCCATCAACGGTGAAGTGAAGCTAAAAGTACTGCCCACCTCAAACTCACTTTCCACCCAAATTTGCCCTCCCTGGGCTTCGACGATCAGTCTGGTAATGTAAAGTCCCAGTCCCGCGCCAGATTCCTTTCGAGCCAGGGAATTATCGGCGCGGAAAAATTTGCTGAACACCCGGGGCAGGTCGGTTTCGGAGATTCCGGTCCCGGTGTCTGAAACGTCAATCTGCATGAACCCTCCGCTTTCCTTAGCGGTGACCCTAATTGTTGCTTCTGACGATGAATACTTGTAGGCGTTGCTAAGCAGATTGGTAATAACCTGGTGGAATCTGAGCCGATCAACCCACAATGGTTTCAAGTCTTGGCCCAGGGTTAGCAATACCGCCAGCCGCTTTTCCGGGAAGCGGCTGGCGGTGGACCGGATTGCGTGTTCCATTTCAGTGGACAGATCTAGCTGGGTCGGTCTCAAGTCAAATTGGCCAGACTCAATTCGGGAAATATCCAGTAGGTCGTCGATTAAAGTCTTTAATATTTTGGAGTCTTCCACTACATACTCCAAATATTTGACCTGTCGATCAGTAAGTGGACCCACCTTTTCCCGATGCAAGAGCAACCTTTCCATGCAGCCCATGATGCCGGCCAGGGGCGTCTTGAGCTCATGGGTGACCGTGCCGAGAATCTGGGATTTGGCGATGGATACCCGCTCCAGCTCGGCCAAAGCGAGCTTCCTTTGGTCGATATCCCACTTTAAGGCCAAGGCGGAATGTACTCGCGCTTCCAATTCGACCCGATGTACCGGTTTAGTTATATAGTCAACAGCCCCGGCGGCGAAGGCCGCTTCCAAATATTCTGAATCGTGACTGGTGACCATGATGATAGCCACGTCGTTAGTGCCTGGATCGGCTTTTATGCGACGGCACGCTTCAACTCCATCCATTACCGGCATGTCGATGTCCATCAGAATCAGGTCGTAGGCGTTGGTCTTGGCCATCTCCAGGGCCTGGAGGCCATTCTCCGCCACGGCCACGGAGTGGCCCAGGGACTCCAAAAAGCAGACCAGTATCTCTTGGATCACATCATTGTCGTCTACCACCAGGAGGGATCCAGCCTCGGACACCAACTGCTCGCCGCCAGCCACCGTGCTTGGAACCGGGCTGACCGCCTGCTCCAGGCCGGCCCTTTCCTTTGGGCTGCTTTTCTCCCAGGCAGCGGGGTCTGCCGTTCCAGTGGCGGAGGCTCCGTTTCCCGTTTGGCGGAGGGAAGCCGGGTTGCTGGCGACTTCCAGTACGCGGTGGGCGGCGTCGCCGATCTTCTGGAGATCTGGGAGTTGCTCCGTTTGACCTGAGTCTCGGGCCTCCTTTTGCAGCAATTCGCTCCACCCGAGTATGTAGGCGACGTTAGGGCGCAGAGCGCTGTGGAGTTGTTCCAGCGGCAGGACTTGGCCCTTCCTTGGGTCCACGGTGAGGTTTTCGTTGACCGAGGCCATCAGCTCCCGACCAGCGGCTTGAATGCGCTGCAGGTCGGGCAGGTAATCACCCAATCCCCCATCTTCGGCCTCCTCGCGGAGCAGAGCGCAATAGCCGATGATGTGGTTGATGGGGGTTTTCAGGTCATGGGCTAAGTTGGCCATGTTGTCCTGCCAGGTCGGTTCGGCCGGGTCTGGCCTGGCTGATTGCATCCCATCCTGGCGGGCGGCAGCGGTCTTAGATCTTCGGCTGGTCATGATTGACCTCCGTTGCCCAGGAGGAACTCAATCTTCCCCAGCAGCCGAGAGAACCCAATGGGCTTGCTGTCGTAGTCGTCACAGCCCGCCTCCAGGGCTTTGCACCGGTCGTCGGACATGGCGTGGGCGGTGACGGCCAGGATGGGGATGGAGCCGGTCTCCGGAGCGGCTTTGAGCCGTCGGGCGGCTTCCCAGCCGGTGAGGACCGGCAAGCCCAGGTCCATGAGCACCAGGTCGGGGGTTTCGGCCAGTAGGTGGTATTGGGCCTCGAATCGCTCAAAGTCGGCTTCATCCTTGAGCACCCGCTGGCGGTATATATAATCCCCGGTTGGCAGGTACTGTAAGACTCCCATTCCGCTGCCGATCAGGTTAATTTCCATCTCGTAGGCGGCGGCGCTGGTGGCCTCGGTTATCTCCCGCACCTTTTCATCCACAATCCGGGCCTGAAAGAGGGATACCAGGGCCGCGATGACGAACCGGCTCAACAATAGTCCAACGCCCAAGCCTACCTTGATTCCAACCCGATTCAAGCGTCCTATTTTGCTAAATAACATGTTGCCAGCACCCAATTAATGTTCCAGGGATTAATGCTCTAGGGATTGATGTCCCAGGGATTGATGTCCCAGGGGATTTGGCCTGGCCAACGCCCAGGATTCCCTTCCGGGAGATTCGCTATTGGCGAAAGTTTCCGTCGAGCCGCTCAGGCCGTGATGGCGCTTGAACAGCAGACTTTTGCGGCGCGGTGACGGACACCACGCGACAAAATATTGATTCCCGCCTATCAGCGTACCCAGGGACTAATCTAAGACCAAGAGTAATCACACCCTTTCCTGCTTAGGGCAACCCCCAATCAACCGTGGGGCCTCCAATACCGGGATTTCTCCCATCTGCGGCTGACTGATCCCCTTAATGCAAACATTCCACAGATATTTTCGCTTCCTAAAATTCTCCAAGTGTGGTTAAGTTGGAGGGGTTGTTTACGGACGAACCAACAACTTTGAGGGCAGGTGGGCGAGGGTAATGGAGTTCGCTGGATTTACGTTAGAAGATGCAATTACCGTTATCACGCCATTGGCGGGTTTTGCGGTGGGGATGGCCTTCTATGCGATATTCGTTTTCTGGTTTTACCGCTTCTTAGCCAGGAAAAATCTCTTTGAGCTGGACTTCAGCAAGTACGAAAAATCCGGGTTCAGGCTGGTCAGGTCGACCCTGCATTTCGTATTTTATGTGCTGAAGTACTTGATCGTCTTCCCTTTCGTCGCCTTCTTCTGGTTCGCAATATTAACGCTGTTGCTGTCATTTTTGGCCAAGGGCCAGACTCCCGAGGAGATTCTGTTGATTTCGATTGCGGTGGTCTCCGCCGTTAGGATTGCCGCCTACTATGATGAAGACCTATCCCGTGACTTGGCCAAGATTCTCCCCTTTGCGCTGTTGGGTATTTTCCTGATCGACCTGTCCTATTTCTCTTTGCCGGCCACGCTGATTACCCTGCGCGACACCGTAGGGGAATGGCGCATCATGGCCTACTATCTGGCGTTTGCCATTGCCCTGGAGTTTGTGCTGCGGATCACCACTCCCTTCATGGGACTCTTTTTTGGCGTGAACAAAAGCCAATCGAAGCAAACCCCAACGATGGAAAGCCAACCCGGAGAGAGTCAATCCGGGGAGAGTCAACAACGGGAAGCATAAATTGCGCCCTGGTCATATAGTATCAACGGTCTGGCGCAGCGCCGGAGTCTGGGGAGGGGGAGTTCCTGCCCCATTAAAAGTTCCTCTTTGAGCGTCCCGGAAATGATCCTGGAATGGCGCGGCGGTGGAACTGCTGGCGGGTCTGGAGAGGTGGGAGTTTCGGCCCTAGCGGCTCGGATTTTCCTTAACGCAGCGTCTGGCGATGCTGTTCTAGCTGAGTTGCTCCTGATCACCCGATGAACAACTCTCCGTAGAGCCGGTCGACTTCGACGATGGCGGAGTTGATCTCCTTACCCAAGGAGTTAAGATGGTCTTTGCGCAAGTTGAGGGCAACTCTCTCGGCTTCTAACTGTTGGTAGAGGTCCAGCACCGTCTCATACTCGGCGTGCCCATCCTTATAGCTGGATACCATACCCTGATACTCTTCGCCCCGATCATCATAGCCGGTTTTTAGCCGGTCGAATTGGGCCTTGTTCTCCTGGTATTCCACCTTTAAAAGGTTCACCCACTCTTTGGCCAGTTCGTACGAAGTGGTGTCGATGATGTCCAGAGGCCGCACGCCTTTACGAATTTCCACCAACATGCCGTCCACCTGTTCCAGCGTGGTCTCGCAGGGATCAGGCTTTTCGGTGGAATCGCCTTTGGTCGTGTAGTAGTCTATTCCGTCTCCGCGGCGGATCGAGATTATGCGGTGGGCCTTGGAAACATTCTGATTCTTGTAATAGCGACAACTGGAGTCCGATGAGAAGGAGATGATGTCGCCCACCTCCGGTGGCCTCTGGAAGGGGGGTCGCACGAATATTCCTTCGTCGCCGCAATCGATGGTGGGGCGCATGCTGCCGGTGCAGGCAAAGCCGGAGCGGTACTGGTCTTTGGGGAAGCTGGCCGCGGGCGCCGGCGAGGGAAATTGGATCGTGCTTGACCTGGCTCCAGTGGTGGTGATGGCGTCAGAAATCGATGGCGAAGTCCCCCGTCGGGAGCGTTTCGGCTGGGCGGCACTTCTGGCGACCGGCGGCCCGGCGGCAGGAAGCGCGATTCTTTCCGACGCCCGATAGCTAACTTCGACGGTGGGACCGGGCGAAGTGGCAGCGGCGTTGGAGGCCAGCGTGAAACTGCAGGCAGCCATTGATAATGCCAGGACCGCGCAGACACTGATTATTCGAACCAAAGACCAAGGTCTTGGCTGCATGTACCTTCCCTGGTCGGCTGTAAGGGAATTTGTGGATAGCCGACAGATTCAGCATACTGAGCGGCGTAGTTGGGTTATAGGGTGCTGATACTTAAGGCCAGCAAGGGAAAAGTCCTATCGGAATGCTGGGGTAAAGGGGTTGAACTTAGCGTTACGGCAGCGTGCAAGGGGCGGCAGTCTCGAATTGCTCACTAACTACGCCGGCGGCGTCGAAGCAGTAGAAGTAGACAGTGCTGCTGCTTACCAGATATCCGGTCAGCGGCAGGACATCGGGGCCTCCCACCGGCAGGGAGGTCCAGAGACCGGTTGCGTTGCTGGTGTTGGAATTGTCATGGGGGGTAACCGAGGTAGCCTGAGTTTCGGCCATCATCAGTTGAAAGGCGTCTTCCACGTGGTCCAGTTCCACATCCTTGGCTCCTTGTATTCCGGTGCCAACAAATCTGCCTACGTTGGGGATAATAACTGCTGCCAGTAGGGCGATGATGCCCACCGTAACGATCATTTCGATCAACGTGAAGCCCGCTTGGCTCTTGAAGAGTTTTCCAGCGCGTTGGTTAAGCAAACCCGCCCTCTGTGGTATGACCGTCCAGTCACATTGTGTACTGGCGGTTAACTGGTATATCGGAATGAGACCCAAATTTACCAGAATCGTTACGTTAGTTTGCCATGACTAACTCTCAGGCAGCTTGCAATTGGAGTTGCTTGAGTCACGAACGGCTCACATTTGGGGGTGGCCGATGGGATTTGGGGTTGGAGAGTGCATCGGTTTGGTGTCCGAATAAGGGGCTTAGTCACACCGGAGAAGGCCGGTATCCAGATAACATCGCGGTTCAGACGCTCTAACGGATTCCGGCGCGCCGGGATGACGAGAACTTAACCGACACACTACCTGGGTTTGGTTAGCCTTGCCAGCGGTGACACAGGTGCGTATTATTCCAATCGACCGATCCCCGGTTATGGAAACCCGGCTAAGGAAACCCGACTGTGGAAACCCGGTTATGGAAACCCGGTTATGGAAATCTGCCTGTGAAACCTGGTTATGAAACCTGGTTGTGAAACCTGGCAACGGTGAATAGGGCGTCAGCCCAGGAGGTAAGTCTTGGTGAAAAGAAAAGGAAACGCGGTTATGACCGTATTTGTGGACATAGACCCGGCGATGGATGCCGACTTCAACGCCTGGTACAACCAGGAACATATCGGCGACCTGCTGAGTATGCCGGGATTCCTCAATGCGGCCAGATATGAGATTCTCAAGGGAGGGCCTCGCTATCTGGCCTGTTACGAGCTGGAATCGGTGGCGGCGCTGCAGACCCCGGAGTACCTGGCGTTTCGACGCGAGCCTTCTGAGTGGACCAAAAAGATAGCCCTGTCGGTGAACGGACGCAGCTATGTCCGCAATGTCTACACGCAGATATATCCCCAGGAGAACGATGATAACACCATGGGAAGGGGGATGGCTCCGGCCCTTCAAATCGGTCGCATGGACGTGCCCCAGCCGATTGAGGATAAGTACAACGAATATTACGATACGGTGCGCACCCCGGCCAACTTGACGGTGCCCGGTTGTATCGCGATTCGCCGCTACCATGCGGTTGAGGGCAACCCCAAATACCTGACCATCTACGAATTTGAGCACGAAAAAGTTCCTGAGACTGCGGTATGGCAGGAGCGCCGGGGGCAGGACCAGATGCACCAGTTCATCGGCGGCAGCTACGGACACGCTCCTGGCTCACCGGGGGTTTACCGCCGAGTGTTGCCCGCCCGGGCTTTCTAATTGGAATAATATTAGGACGCCCTTCGACAAGCCTGTCCCTTCGATGAACTCAGGGCAGGCTCTGAGCTTGCCGAAGTGCCGGACAGGCCTAGCCCCCCTTATCAAGGGCAGGGATTTATTGAACACCCTCCAAGGGGGGTTACTCAGCAGGCAACTAAGTGAATGCCCCCGGCATTGCCGGGGGCATTTTCAAAGGGTCAGCCTTTTCGCGGTGACTATTCTTGCTGGGAGTCAGGCGCTGGAGCCGACGGAACGGCGATTTTTTCAGGGATGATTTTCTCCGGGGATACCACGTGGGCCAGGATAAAATTGGCTATGTCGCGCCGCAGCGGTTCTTCCAGGTCGCACCCTTTTAGATAGTTGAAGTCTGGTTCTATCTGGTCCAACAACTCCTTGATTCGGGCCTGGCCATGTCGGGAAGCCACCAAGAACTCGATGCTTTTGGGATCCCGGCCCATTTCTTCCTGCTCTGCTCCGCCAGTCTCCAACTCCTCTTCGTAGTCCATGCGGTCTACTATGGCCATGGCCTGGTTGGCTTCCTTGCGGTGGGTATCGATCTCTTTCAGCAACGAATACAGGGAATAGACCAGCTTGGATACAGTTTCCAGGTTTGCCGGTATTCCGGCTTGCTGCTCTGAAGCGGCGACAACCTCTCTCCTGGCTTTCTCTAGGGCAGCCTTCCGGTTACGTTCCCGTTCTGCGTTGCGCTGGGCCTGGGCCACCTGGGCGCGCAATTGGGGCGCTTCTGAGGCCAAGGTCTCCAGTCGGTTTACTTCGCTTTCGGCTTCCTCGGCCCTCCGCAGTTTTTCTTCCAATGCTGAAGTGTACCCGTTTACCATAGTAAGTCTCCTTAGTGTTTCATCGACCGCGTTTCATCCACCTGAAAATGCAGAAACTATCGGTTGCGCTCCCCCAAATTGGCATTAGCCTAACGAATAACCATTGGCTATTGGTTTGATCAATGTAGGACTCAATTAAATCGCATTACTTGATTTTGGTTCAAGGTAACTGGGCATTAGATATTGGGGATTATTGGGTATTTCCCGGGATTATCAGACTGCCCCAAAGCGTTTCCGCTCTGGGCCTCCAAGTCAGGTAGCATTCCACCAAACACTGGGGGAAAATTATTTATCTAACAAATGCGTCACAAACGGCGACAAATTGACACCAAATGATGGCGATATTCACCTTCCTTGCACCCGGTGCTTCACATTATCCAATTAAGATTTCCGCAGGCATTTGATATTCTGCGTTTGTGTCCCAAACAAGCCTCCAAGCTATCCGGGATACATCAGGGAAATAATGGATCGAGAAAACCGTTTTTTGGTCATCAGCATCACTGTCGTGTCGGTGTTGGCGATTTTGTTTGTGACCTTGGTCTGGCCCGGACCAGATGGGGCATTGTTTTCGGACAGTTCCAGTACCTCCATCTTCGATGAAAACCTGGTGGAAGAGGTCTACTATCGGGTGAGCCCGGCGGTGGTCGAGGTGTATGCCGATCTGGAATCCAATGGTACTTTTACTGAGATTTCCGCCGGTTCTGGTTTTCTGATTGACCGGCAAGGACACATCATCACCAACGATCACGTGGTGAGAAACGCCGACCGGGTGCGGATATCCTTCTTCGATGGGGCCGATGCGGTAGCGGTGGTGCTTGGCCGCAATCCGGCCAACGATATCGCCATGCTCAAGGTAGAGGCGGCCCTGGTCAGTGACATTGAACCGGTTACCATGGGCGACTCGTCCCTGGTGCGTCCAGGACAGTTGGCCATTATCATTGGCAGTCCATTTGGATTGAAGAACTCGGTTGCAGTTGGAATTAGCAGCGGAATCAACCGAGGTCTGCCCAGCGGCCTGGGGCGGTTTATCCCCGGTATGCTGCAGACCGACGCCCTGATCAGCCCGGGCAACTCCGGCGGGCCAATGTTGAACAGCGCCGGTCAGGTGGTGGGAATTACCACGGCGATTGAGTTTTCCTCCGATCAGGTAAATCAGCGGATTGGCTTTGCCGTTCCCATCAACATAGTCCAAAAGTTGATACCCCACCTCAAGGTGCAAAAGGTGGTTAGGCCTCCCTGGTTGGGGATTCTCTCCCAGAGCCTCAAGCCGTTAATTGTGGAAAGGCTGGACCTACCATTGGGACACGGTTTTTATGTTGTACAAACAACCCCCAACGGTCCAGCCGACGTGGCCGGACTGATTGGGTCTGGGTTTGACGATGCGGGCCAGCCTGCCTCCGGGGGCGACATCATTATCGCAATAAATGATGTGCCGGTGTCCAGCGGGGCTGAAATGACCGCGCAGATAAATCGTAACCTGCCCGGAGACGAGATAACGCTGACCGTGGTGCGGAACGGTCAAGAGGAGCGCCTGACCCTGGTCTTGGGCCAGTGGCCAGGCCAGTAGGGCCAGATCTCAGCTGAGAGAAACCTTCCGGGCAGATTAAGAGCCTGTGGTCAAGGATATGCGGGAATAGCTTAATTCCCGGCACGTCATTCCGGCCTGCGCCGGAATCCAGCGTCATCTACCACTCAACCAGGGTGCGGCTTCTGGGCTCTGGCTTTCGCCGGAGCGACGAATAAACCGCCATAGGGCCCATCGATACTTTTGACACAGGCACTAGGGAAAATTAACTTGGGTTAACACCAAAAGAGGACCCCGATATTGATCGGGGTCCTCTTGATCTACCCATACCGCTGGTCGCATCACCGGGCGGTGGCGTCGATTGGAAGGCCTGGTCTAGTTTTCCCAGCCGCCGTCGCCCTCTTCAGAGTCCTGGTCATTCAATTCTTCCAGGTCCAGGTCCTCGGAGTAGCTGGGAGACAATGGTGTTACTTGAATGTTCGGACTGTACTCCGGGTACAGGCGCACCAGGTCCCAGGCGTTGATCCACCGTTTTATGTGCTGCCGGATCCTCCAGGTATTGTTGGTTTCGTAATCCAGCGGAGGCTCCCACCGGTAGGCATTGGAGTAGACTGATCGAGTCTTGTCGTGCACTTCTGCCAGGTCGGTGGATTCGTAGAGCACCATATCCTCATGAGGCACCTGCCTAATTTTTGCCATCCCCAGTTCCGCCTGTCTGGCCAGAATCAGGTTCTCCGGCTTTCCGGTGGCGGGCAGCCTCTCCGATATTTTTTCTTCGTCTCGTTTCTCGTCCATTACCTCGCTTTGATAGGCGGAGGTAAGGGCGAAAACCGAGGCCAGGCCGGGAATACGGTGATTGTCCAGCAGGCCCAAAAGCCGGGCCATCTCTGAATAGGACCTGACCCGCTGCAGCAAAGAATACCGGCCCATGAGCTCAACCTCATCGACCAGGATTACCCACCCACTGTAACCGGCGGCCGAGACCAGGCGGGACATGAACTGGTACCGTTCCAGCGTCAGGTCCTTTACCGAAATTTTGTCGAATTTGTAGGTAGCGACTTCTCCCAACTCCCGCAGCCAGCTGCGCAATTCGGATTCCGGGACGCGGGCGCCCCCCCAGAATTGGAGAATTCGGTCCGAGACCTCGGGATAGCGGCCTCCGTTGCCCCGCTCAAAGACGAACACCGAAGCGGCGAAACGGGCGTTTAGAGTGCTTTTTGGGCTGAATACCCACCGGTAGAACTGCTCATATTCCTGGCCGTCAAAGTCCAGCTTCTCGGCCAGCACGCTCAAGATCGTGCCAGCCCGGTCGGGCACGCGGGCCGATTGAATGGCAGAGCTGTACACTTTGCTGGTGTCGTACAGGGGAGTCTCTTTGCTGATGACCACCTTACTACAGACGAAATTGTTTTCCAGGGCAACGTGCTGCAAATATTCCAGTAAATGGGATTTGCCGGCGCCAAAATCGCCGGCGACCAGAATGCCATCCACCGCGTTCGCTCCGGTTGCGCCGCTGGTCACAGTGCTCAGCATGTCCCGGAACCGGGCTTCAATGTTGGGCTGGGCGGAGCCAATGCCCAGGGCCTGTACTGCGTCCCGATTGGGTACGCCGGCCCGTAGCGCTTCAATGGCCCGCCAGCTGGAAACCTGCGTTAGAGTGCTCATGAATAACTCCTAAACCCCTGGGAAATAGCCGGTGCAATTGCCGGTGAAACGGCGGGTGAAACGGCCGGGATTGTCGAAAGGGAGACCGCCGGCTGCTCTGGTCCCGAGGACTGTGCCCCGGAGGTCCCTTCATCGGAGGTCCCTTCATCGGAGGTCCCTTCATCGGAGGTCCCGGTCCCGGAGAACCGTATCAGTGAAGACAACGGGTTCATCTTACGTTGGTCCCTCACTTCGTCCCAAATGCGCAGGTACAAAGCGTCGTACTTCCTTACCCCTCGCTGCTCATTACTCAAAAACTCCGGCGGCGCAAAAACGACGATCAGGCAGTTCTGCAGTTCATCGGTACTGTCGATAAACTGCCTCAGGACTTCATAGCCGTCCACCACCGCAGACGTACTGTAGAACAGGGAGGAATCGCCTTCTGGGGGACGCTTATCGCGCAAGAAGCTGGAAATGTCGATGGCCAGCACCAGCCCGGATTGTCCCGACACATTCAGCCAGTGCGACAGATAGGCCAGCATGTGGCGGGCGTTGTGCCGTCCAATCTTCTGAAAGATAGCCGCGGATTTAAGTGCCGATATAAGCTGCAACTCACCCCTCAGCCACTCTCGGACTGCTTCAACAATGCCAACTCCCAGGTCCTGCGGGTCCAGTTGGGCCTGGCAAAGTTTGAGCATGGCCTGCCGGAATTCTTGATTCATGGCGTAGTCGTGCGAGAGCCGCTCGCGCAGGCGGGTGTTGATCACAGCCCTCATTTCGCCCAGGTCCAGGCCGTTCAGGTAGGCAATTTGGGACAGGCTAAACTCTTCCCGATCGGCAGGCACCAGGTAGGAGCTTTCCAGCAGAGTACAGCACAGGAAAGAGTGGGCCAGTTGGTCCCAATCTACCTGCCGGGCGACCGCGCTGAATAGTTTGTCCACCATGTGGACCTTGGTGGTGGCGGCGTCCACCTGGGCAAAGGCGTAACCCTCTTCTTGGGACATGCTCTTCAGCTCATCCCACAGCTCTTGGTGCTCAGCCGAGTCTCCGGGCACCACAAATTTCACTGCGCCTCCACCGTTTTTGATGAAGTTCTGCAAATATTCGCTGCGCAGTACTGATAGCCAGTCTTGAATCGCCATCGCTTTTTGACTCCTAAAATTTGTCCCGCTGCCACCTTCGTTGTCAATCCCAAAACCGGGATCGGGGCCCGCCCAGGGCCTGGTAATTTCTACCTAGTAATCCCATCGTGGGAACCAGCCCGCTCGGCCCTTAAGGGAATGTCACCCATCCGATAAATAGGGCACTTTCAAGTCCAACACACTGATGGATAAGGTGGACAATTCGTACGCTAGTTTAGGTTTCATGCCTTTCGTTTTGAGTGAACCTGATACCGTAATAGCGGCGCAGTTCTCCGGACTCGTCTACCACTGAAAGTGTCTTGCCGCGCACACCCCTACTGATGGGGAAGCTTACCCTGGCGCCCGCCTTGGTGGTTTGAATGTCGCCCCGATGCAGCAGGTAAATGTCCCGGGCAAACTCCTGTCTTGAATATTCTTTGGCCTGGCCGGGCAGCAGGGTTAGCAGGCTGTAGATGTCCACCAGCGGCACCACCGGAGAGGCGTCGATGGTGTCGCTGCCGCGTTCGGAGGCAATCTTCGAGTATCCCTCAAACAGAGCGGAGAGAAATGCCTCTGGCCGGAAGCGAGGCGGCTTGTCTTGCAGGTTTTTGAGCAGGTTGACCAGCACCGTGGGGCGGAGACGGCGCTCCCTGCGGCGGTCCACGGCCACTGCCCGCTCCGACGGGATTACGCGCAACAAGGACGGGAAGCAGAACAGGCGGTCATCGCGTTCAAACATCGTTACTCCCATCCTTTCTGCCGTGTGCATCACTTCTCTGGCGTAGCCGCCGGTGGAGAGATAATTTTGGGCGTTGAAAGACCAGCCATCCTTGGCGTTGGCCAGCTGTTGGCGCAACGTTGCCAGCGCAGATTCGGCGGCTTCCATTGATGAGCGTATCTCGCGCAAATCGCCCAATTGAGCTGCCGTACGGAACCGGCGCAGCGGCGCCATCAAGGCTCCCGCGGCACGCAGGGTGGCGGCCGCATCGGTCTCAGTGGCGGCCAGGGCCTGCTCAAGAGTCTGTTGTTCTAAACTCACCATATATCACCAGGGGGCGCTTCAAGAAGAAGCGAGTGGCCAGGTATATTGCCCGCGCCGCAATACACATATTCGGGGGAATTTGATCCAGCGTAGCATTGTTAGTCCTTTTCACACAGGGTGTCATTACCCTAGGTTATTCGGGTAAAAGCCCCCGGAATACGTTTCCTTGGTCTCTGGGATTGGGCGAAAATTACCCCAATTTGGGAATTTGCTCCCTAGCTGGCGGGCTAGGAGTTATAATGCCCCGGTTGTGTAACTAGTTGTAGGAGGAAAGTGTCATGCCTGTTGAGCAAATCGCATCAGAGTTGGAGCGCATCGTTTCGACCGATGCCGAGATAAAAGAGTTGGGCAGTGGATTTGGCGGTGAGCAAGGGCCGGCGGAGGGCCCCTTATGGTGGCAGGAAGGTGGCTACCTGCTGTTCAGTGACATCCAGAACAACTGCCGGATGAAGTGGTCTCCAGACGCTGGGATGACGGTGGCATTCGCTCCCAGTAACCGTTCCAATGGCCTGACCCGCGACTTGTCCGGCAGATTGCTGGCCTGCGAACACGACAGTCGGCGGGTTACCCGCACCGAACCTGACGGCAGCATTACCGTGGTGGCCAACTGTTTCAAGGGTCAGCAGCTTAACCGGCCCAACGACGTGGTGGTCAAGTCTGACGGCAGCATTTACTTCACCGACCCATGGACGCATCGACGGCCCCGTGAGGAGTGGGAGCTTACCTTCTCCGGTGTATACCGGTTGTCGCCGGACCTGGGAACGTTGACCCTGCTGGTGTCGGATTTCATCGTGCCCAACGGGCTGATGTTTTCACCGGATGAAAGCGTGCTGTATATCAACGATACCCGCCGGGGACATATCCGGGCCTTCGACGTTCAACCCGATGGCGCATTGGCCTTGGCTTCGGACCGGGTCCTCTGCGATCTGCGAGGAGACCAACCGGGTGTGCCCGACGGCATGAAGGTGGACGTGGCAGGAAATATCTACTGCGGCGGCTCTGGTGGTCTGTGGATTCTGGATTCGACCGGCCGGCATCTGGGCACAGTGGCCCACGGTCAGAGCGCCACCACCAACCTGTGCTTTGGCGGCGACGACTGGAAGACCCTGTTCTTTACCACCCGCAGCACCCTGGGAAGCGTACAGTGCCAGATACCAGGTATACCGGTGCCGGCCCAGCGTTAGTCCTGGCCGGTAGTGCCCGGCGCTGGTGATAAAGCAAGGCGACAATTCAATATGCTGGAGGAGGACAATTAAATGCCTATCGAAAAATCTGCTGCTGAGCTGGACCAGATCGTTGCTTCCAATGCAGAAATAAAGGAGTTGGCCGACGGTTTTGGCGGCGACATGGGTCCTGCTGAGGGGCCGCTGTGGTGGAAGGAACACGGCTACTTGCTGTTTAGTGACATCCACAACAACCGGCGTATGAAGTGGGACCCCAACGGCGGGCTGTCGGTGTTTAGGGAACCAACTGACCGGGCCAATGGCCTGACCCGCGATATGCAGGGTCGTCTACTGGCTTGCGAACACCAGACCCGGCGGGTTACCCGGTTGGAGCCCGATGGCAGCATCACGGTGGTGGCCAACAGTTACAAGGGGCTGCGTTTAAACCGTCCCAACGACGTGGTGGTGAAGTCGGACGGGAATATCTACTTCACTGACCCGGGATTTCCCACCCCTGGGTTGGACCTGGACTACAACGGTGTTTTTCAGGTGACGCCGGACCTGGGAACCATCACCCTGGTGTCGTGGGACTTTTCTCGGCCTAACGGCCTGGCCTTTTCACCTGATGAGAGTGTGCTCTACATCAATGACACCCGCCGAAGGCACATTCGGGCCTTCGACCTGGAACCCAACGGCATGCCGCTGATTGCCACCGACCGGGTGTTCTGCGACTTGAACGGTGAGCGTCCCGGCAATCCTGATGGGATGAAGGTAGACACTCAGGGCAACGTCTACTGCGGCGGGTCTGGCGGCATCTGGGTAATGGACCCCAGCGGCAAGCACCTGGGGACCATTGTTCACGGCGCTCCGGGTACTACCAACATGGCTTGGGGAGGCGACGACTGGAAGACTCTGTACTTCACCACCCGCCACACCCTGGGCAGCGTCCAGATGAATATACCAGGAATACCGGTGCCGGCCCGCCCGTAGCAATTTGCCAATTTCGCCGAACACCGAGTACACTCTGGGGCGTCGGTATTCAGCCGGACGACTAACCCTATTTGCACCGCCGAGTGCACGGGGTGCGCGATGAAAGTTCTTTTAAGAGATGCCCCAGCGCACACTGCGCACTCTGCGGTTTTGAATTCGATTCCAAGCAAATTACCAGGTGGAAAGTATTAGGCAAGAGGAGGCAGACATGAAAAGACTGAGACTTTCAGAAATAGACAACGTGCCAGTGGCAACTGCCACTCCCATCGAAGGCTGGACCGGCGGCGAGGTGAGCCGGACCCGACAACCGCTGCTGCCGGAGGGAGCCAGCAAGTTCTTCAACAGCAGTGTGGTCAACTTTGGGAAGGGGGCGACTACCGGCTGGCATAAACATGAAACCGATCAAATTCTGGTGATTACCTCCGGCAATGGCCTGGTCGCCAACGAGACCGAGCAGGTTGAAGTGGCGGTGGGTGATATAGTACAGATACTGGCCGGGGAGAACCACTGGCATGGCGCAACCAAAGACTCTTGTATGGGCCACATAACCATCACCGGTGTGGTTAGCTGAAGCTGGCGCTGGTAATTCAGGGGCCAGGCAGGAAACCCGCTGGCCCCGAGTTCCGGTTTCATCGAGGGTCCAAACAACGTGGGAGCTGTCGATCGATGGCAGCGGAGATTGTCCTCCCTCCCCTGGTGGGAGGGAAGTTGGAGGGATGGGGGCGCAGCGACCATCAATACCCAGGGTAAATCGTGGTAGGCTGTAGCAGAGAACGGACGACCAGTGCCCCTAAAGGTTAAAATCGGGCAGACTGGAGGTGGGAACATGCGGCGTTTCAGGCTCTCCCACCGGACAGTCATCGGTCTGGTGTTGCTGGCTCTGGGCGTCATTTTTCTCCTCGACACCACCGGCGTCTGGGGTCGGAACATCAACGTGGTCGGCACCTACTGGCCGGTCCTGCTCATTGCGTGGGGTTTGTGGGGCATCATCTCCAACAGATTTGCCCTGAAACTGTGGTCCTGCGTCTTGGTGGCGGTGGGGTCAGTCTTGTTGCTGTCCAACCTTGACCTGTGGGACTGGGGATTCGGTCAGCTATGGCCTTTGCTGCTGGTGATATTGGGCGTATTCATGCTCTTTGGGAACCGGTCGCGTCGCCGCCGGAGGCGACACCGAATCCGAAGAACCCGTCAGAAGGTGAACGCCGACAACTCTGGAACCCGTGGGTCCGACGATACCTCCGGCGGCTTTCGAGCCTCGTACATTTTTGGTGGCGGCAAGGAACGGGTGACCTCGCAAAACTTCCAGGGCGGCCAGGTCTCGGCCATCTTTGGCGGGGTGGAGTTGGACTTGAGGGACGCCGTTCTGGGTAGTGAAGCAGTAGTCATTGAGGCTACGGTGGTATGCGGTGGTATCGAATTGAGGGTGCCCAAAGACTGGCGGGTGAACATTCAGACGACGACCATGTTCGGCGGCGCCGAAAACAACCGTTCCCAGCCCAGCGCCGCCGACGCCAAAGGTGAGTTGACCATTACCGGCACGGTGGTCTGCGGCGGCATTGAGGTCAGAGACTGATCGGCGTCCCGGTCTTTGGAGATTCACTTAAAGAAAGCGTATGAAGGAGTCAAGAATGGACCTGGTGGAGGAACAGCTCAGAAACAGCAAGACCATTGCGGTGGTTGGTCTCTCCGATAATCCGGAAAGGGCCAGCTACGGTGTGGCCAAGTATCTGCAGGCTCAGGGCTACCGGATAATTCCGGTGAACCCAATGATTGAGGAAGTCTTGGGAGAAAAAAGCTACCCGGACCTGATGGCAGTGCCAGATCACATCGACATGGTGGACATCTTCCGCCGCTCGGAACTGGTTGCGCCGGTGGTGGAAGAGGCGATTACAATAGGCGCCAAATACATCTGGATGCAAGACGGGGTCATCGATCAGGAGTCAGCCGACAAGGCCGAGGAGGCGGGGATTCCGGTGGTGATGGACGATTGAACCCTCCGAGTACACCGTCGCCGGTTCGGCGGCAACTAGGGAACTTGGTTAGAGAACTGAAGGAATGTTAGTACATCTGTGGCATAAACTACTCTAGCCTTGGCCGCTCGTCCTGAGCTTGTCGAAGGATAACGGCCATCAGCCCGCTCATGGTTCGACGGGTCCGACGATGTCGCGACTCTCGATGAAATCGGAGCTCACCAGGAACGGACTTTGGTGCTGGTTAAAAAGGAACTAAAAGCTCTCCCTACTTTGGGAAAAATCTCTTGACAACGGCAGCCCTCGTGATTACTATTGCCATAATGATTCTTATGTAGAATCGACTTGCGAAAAACGGATCGCGGTGGGCCGGTCACGTTGGCCATCGCTGTATATCCTACGATAAGCGCCCATTGGGTCTATCTGGAAGCCCTCGTATTTCTGGTGGGCGTGCCCCAGCTTTCATCAGCACGATAACCAGGCTTCAACCTCAATAACACCGGCACAATTTTACCGAGACCTGCAGGAAGGAGGAACGGAATGGCAGAACCAGACATCGCTTTAATGGCCCATCTAATGCGCCGCGCCGGGTTCGGAGCGTCCTACGAGGAACTTGAGCGACGGGCGGCCCAGGGATATGAGGCTACCGTTGAAGAGCTCCTCAATCCGGAAAGCCAGCCCGACCTGGAAATGGATATACTGGAGCGCCGCTTCATCGAGTGGAAGGAGATGAACGCCCTGGAAGTGAACCAGGCCTACTGGACCTACCGGATGATCAACACTGAGCGGCCGCTTCAAGAGAAGGTGGCCCTTTTCTGGCACGGAATCCTGTGCACCGGCAACTCCAAATGTGAGCATGGCCGGCAGATACAGTTGCAGTTGAACCTGTTCCGCGACCAGGGCATGGGCAGTTTCTCCCAACTGTTGAAAGGCCTATCCCGAGACCCGGCAATGGTCTTTTACCTGGACAACTGCATGAGCCACAAGGGGGCCATCAACGAGAACTGGGGCCGTGAATTGCTGGAGTTGTTCGCGATGGGTGTGGGCATGGACGACCAGGCCAACTACAGCGAGGACGACGTCAAAGAGGCGGCCCGGGCCTTCACCGGCTGGACCATTACCAACGCCATACCTCGCTATCCCTACGGCCGCTATGAGTCCAACTTCATCTACAACCGTTACGACCATGACGACGATGAAAAGACTTTTCTGGGTGAGACCGGCAACTTGAACGGTGAAGACATCATCGATATCATCACCAAGCAGCCTTCCGCGGCGCGCTTCGTGGCCCGGCACCTTTATAACTTCTTCGTCGCCGACGAAGCAGAGATACCGGCCTGGCAGCGCACCCCGCCCAAGGACCCTGAAGCAATCAAGATGCTGGAGGATGAGTACTTCCGCTCCGGATATGACGTTCGCTCAATGTTGCGGTTACTCTTCAACTCCGATTTCTTCAAGAACGCCCGATTTGAGAAGATCAAGAGTCCCACCGAGGTGGTGATTGGGACAATTCGGCTGGTGAAGGACTTCACCTCTCCCAAACTTGGATTGCATCCCCTGGCCAATAACATCCGTTACATGGGCCAGGATTTGATGAATCCGCCCACGGTTGAGGGATGGCACACCGGCAAGGAATGGATCGACAGCGGCACCTTGGTCGAGCGTATCAACTTTGCCGCCGACCAGGTGGGCAACACTAAATTGCCCGGCGTGCGGGACATCGTCAACCGCCTGGGTTCCGAGAATATCAGCAACCCCGAAGCATTGGTTGACCGATGCCTGGACATGGTGGGCGGTTATCAGTTGGCGCCGGAAACCCGCCAACAGTTGGTTGAGCATGCCCAAAAGGGCGGCGCAGTCAATCCCGGTACCGAAGAATACTCCAACCGGGTGGGCGAAATCCTGCAACTGATCGTCGCCACCCAGGAGTATCAGTTCTCCTAACGCTGCGCCGTTGAGAGTGCCCCTACTGTTGGTCCTGAGACAGGCCTGTCGAACCATGAGCGACGACGGCCGTCCTGAGACAAGTCCAGGATGAACGGTAGCAATTATTCAAGAGAGGACAGGAGAAGAGGAAATGACTTCTACCAAGAAAGACCCGGTCCTGGTAGTGTTGCAGTTGTCCGGGGGTAACGATGTGCTGAACACCGTGGTGCCCCACGGCAACCCTTTGTACTATGACCACCGGCCTACGGTACGGACCCCGCAAGACCAGGTGCTGAAGATCGACGATAACGTTGGCTTCAACCCCAATATGGCCCCCCTCAAGAGGCTGTACGATGATGGCAAGGTGGCGGTGATTCAGGGTGTGGGCTACCCCAACCCCAACCGCTCCCACTTCCGGTCCATGGATATCTGGCACACCTGCGAGCCCGATACTCAGGGAACCGAGGGCTGGCTGGGGCGGACCATCCGCGATATTGACCCGCACAAAGAAAACGTGCTGACCGGCGTCAACTTTGGCCGCGGTCTGCCCCGGGCGCTGGCTGCTCCGGGCGTGCCGGTGGCATCGGTGGGAAACCTGGCCACCTACGGAGTGCTGACCGGCATTGAGGGCGAGGACCAGAGGGCCGACGCCCTGGAAGTTTTCTCCCGTATTTACTCTCCGACCCTTGGCCGCGGCATGGTGGTGGACTACCTTTCTCAGACCGGGATGGATGCGCTCAAGGGCGCTGACATTTTGAGCACCGCTCCGGAGAAATACTCGTCCACAGTTGAGTATGGCGGCAATGTGGTGGCCCAATATATGAAAAACATCGCCCAAGTACACCTGGCGGAGTTCGGGACCAGGGTGCTTTACACCACGGCTCCCTACAACAGTTTCGATACCCACGCCGGGCAGCTGATGGCCCACGCCGCGTTGTGGAGCGACACCTCCAACGCCATCGCCGATTTCTACGACGACATCAAGCAGAACAACGCCAGCGACAACGTGCTGCTGCTGGTATTCACCGAGTTTGGCCGCCGGGTCAACGACAACGGCTCGGGGACCGACCACGGTTCCGGCGGGGCTGCTTTCGTGATTGGTGACCACATTAAGGGTGGGCTATACGGTGAGTATCCGTCCTTGGAGGATGGCAAGCTGCTGGAAGGCGACCTGCATTTCAATAACGACTTCCGCAGCACGTACACCACCATTCTGGAAGACTGGATGGGCCTGGACGCCAAGCCTATCGTCAATGGCAGCTTCGAGAAGTTCGACTTCATCTCGGGCTAGTATTGAACTGTCCCTCACCTGGTGAGGGACAGTTCAAAGAAACCCACAAATCTGTGAGGTAATAATGACTACTGAAACTCAGACGTTGAAGGTCACGTTGCAGTACGACAAGACCATTGGCCGGGCCGAATTCTCCGGCCCGGGTTTCCGCAATCCGGTGGCGATGGCTCGGGGCGAGGACGACACCATGTACGTGGTGAGCCGCTCCTATGACTACCGACCGGATGGCAAGAGAATCACCATCTGCACCGTAGATGAAGACTATATCGGCGAGTTTGCCCGCGGCGTCACCACTACCGGTGAAGGCGAGGCTACTTCCATCGACGGCGCCATCATCTGGCCCACCGCCATCGCCTTGGACAGCGAGGGCAAGGTCTACGTGGCTGACGAAGCGCTGGACCGGATTTCGATTTTTACTAAAGACGGCGAGTTCATCACCAAGTGGGAACGGCCCGGCAGCGCCGATGGCGAGTGGGACAAACCCTCAGGATTGGCCTTCGACCGGGACGACAATCTCTACCTGGTGGACAGTGGCAACCACCGGGTCCAGAAACTAACCAAAGACGGTGAGTTCATCAGCAAGTGGGGTCAGCAAGGCGCTGGCGATGGCGAGTTCAACATGCCTTGGGGCATCGGAATCGATAAAAACGGCAACGTTTACATTGCCGACTGGCGGAATGACCGCATCCAGAAATTCACCGGCGACGGTGAGTTCCTGATGAAGTTTGGCAGCACCGGTTCTGGAGAAGGGGAGTTTGACCGCCCCACCGATGTGGCCGTGGACCAGGACGGAGACATCTACGTTGCCGACTGGAACAACGACCGGTTGCAGGTCTTTGACTCGGAGGGCAACTACCTGACCAGCACCACCGGTGAAGCCAGCCTGTCCAAGTGGGGCACCAATAAATTGGACGGCGGCAACCCGGAAATGTGGCACGAGCGCAGCATCGCCCAGGGTCTGGACCGGGAAAAGCATTTCTGGGGCCCGGTGGCGGTGGAGGTCGATGACCAGGGCCGTATCTTTGTCGTCGAATCGGCCCGATCACGGATTCAGATATTCCACAAGCAGTACCCGGTGTTCTACGGCCCGGGAGAGCAAGGAGCCAGCGGCCGTCTGTAGGCGGTAAATGGGGCCGCTAACATGCGTTAGCGCAGTTTGGGCGATTAGTTTAGGCCGCTTCCCATCGGACCGGGGAGCGGCCTACCGCTGTCACACATGAAGTTTATGGATAGTCGATTGTCGCCCATCCTACCCCTAGAATCGTCTCAGCCCACTCATGGTATAATAGCTATTCGTAGGTGCGGATACCTGCCAGATACATGCCAGATACATGGAGGAAGCCTTGTGACCAGCCCAACTGAAGTGGTCAACCTGTTGAAACCCCTGGGTATTAGATTGACTCCCCAGCGGCTAGCCATTGCGGAAGTGGTTATCAATTCCGCCGACCACCCCACCGTCCGTGAGATCTTCGATCGAGTTCAGGCGTTCTTCCCTTACGTTACCATCGCCACCGTTTATTCAACGCTGGCCACGCTGGAGCAGGCCGGCATCGTCCGTGAGCTCCCCTTTCAGCGGCAGTCCCGCTACGATGCCAATTTGTCCCCCCACGCCAACCTGGTCTGCATCGGCTGCGGCACCGTGGTGGACTCTGAGGTAGGGCAGGAAACGGTGATTGAACTGGGCGAGATTATCTCCGCCGATGCCGACTTTGAGGTTTCTTCCCAACGGGTGGACTTTTACGGCTATTGCTCCGGCTGTAACCAGGGACGGGACAACTAGGTCTAATTGCGGTGATATTGCCAATTAAAATCGCCATGTTGTATCAGAATCATCCCGAAATTGCTGGTTAGAAACTAGGGAACTGACTGCAAACGAGATGGCTGGTGTTCGAGCATAGTCTGCTCCCTACTTGATGCGGGGGTCGGCAATAAAATCGCAGTCGTCTTTTCGGCGGAAGCCGGAACCCATTCATCCAAACTCCTCATGAAGGGCACGCCATTGGCGATTGCACTGCTCGATTTGCTCAACCTTCCCGGTGCGTTTCCCTTCCCTGATGGCTTTTTCGCGAGCGATGGCACCACCTATCGCGGCATAACAAACCAACGCGTGCACTTGGCGCCGTTTGATAAATCCATCGATCAATTGATTCATGTGTTGCCAGGCGCTTTGTCAATTGCGTCGGGGGAGATTGGAGGTTCGCCTACTATAAGGAACCGTTCAGGCTGCTGGTCAAGAGATAGATGCATAGCCGGCCAGTCCTTGATACCGGGCTGGAACGCGGGATTTCGGCTTTCGCCGGAACGACGAAGCTAACGCAGAGGGCTTTCTCCCTAGCTAAAATTTGGGATGACTCAGGTACTTTAGGTAAATAACCGCGGGCCGAGAATATTTCTCTCGGCGCGTCTGTCCCCAACTTTCCCTGCTACAATAGAGGCCAAATTGCCCGTTTCCCTTGCTCCCGGAGCTTAGGCGACCAGACCCATGATTAATCGTAGGAGGGCTTCTCTGCGTTGGCTTACCTATCGCGGCTCAGCCTGACCAACTTTCGCAATTTTGTAGAGCTGGAACTTGACTTGCCCCTGGGCGTGGTGGTCTTCGCCGGAGACAACGCTCAGGGAAAGACCACCTTGCTAGAGGCAGCCTATCTGCTGGCCATCGCCCGTTCCTTTCGGGCTGAAAACGAACGGGAGGTAATCAACTTTCAAGCCGGCGCAAATGGTGGGCAAGCCCTGGTTAGAGGTATCGTTCAGCGTGAGGGTCGGCGGATTTCGGTCAATATCGGGTACCAGAGCACCGTCGCGGTCAGGCCATCCGGGAATGGCGGGTCGGCCGGAGGCGAGGGGTTGGGATACTCGGTGCGCAAACAGATCCGGGTTGACCGCATCAAAAAGACCGCTGCTGAGCTGGTGGGTACCGTGGGAGCGGTGTTGTTCAGCGCCGACGATGTGGCGCTGATCTATGGTTCTCCTTCAGACCGACGTCGCTATCTGGATATCCTGATTTCCCAGGCTGACCCGGCGTACATCAAGGCGTTGCAGCGCTATCAGCGGGTGGTGCAGCAGCGCAACCAACTACTGAAGCTGCGGCGGGAAGGTCGCGCCCAGGCCGACGAACTGGAGTTCTGGGACGGTGAGCTGGTGCGGGAAGGGTCGGCAATTACCTGGCGGCGGCAGGAGACTATGCGCCGGCTCTCGACCTTCTGCGCTGAACATCACGATCAGCTAAGTCAAGGTGGCGAAGACTTTCGAGTGGAGTACCGGCCAAGTGTGACCGGGGGCGGCAGTCTGGAGGACACCGAGGAGCGGTATCGTGAGTCTTTGGCGGCGTTTCAGCAGCGAGAGTCGGCCACCGCTACCACCGCTGTCGGGCCGCATCGAGACGATTTTAAGCTAATTGTTAACGGCCTGGACATGGGTACCTTTGCTTCCCGAGGAGAGGCTCGTACGCTGGCTTTGACTCTGCGCTTGGCCGAGGCATCGTACCTGTCGGCCGCCCGGGGCGATGAGCCGGTGGTGCTGCTGGATGATGTGCTCTCTGAGATGGACCCGGCCCGGCGGCAGCGGGTCCTGGAAAAAGTTGGCCGGTATCAGCAGTCGCTGATCACCACCACCGATATTGCCCTGGTTCGGGGTCACTTTGGCAGCGCCGCATCCTATTTCAGGGTTGAAGGAGGAAGGGTGATTGCCCTAAAAAACTAATACCCGACCCAAAGGGCCGGGTATTATCAAGTGCTGCCGGGGGTTTGGCTCCCCAGAGGGCCGAACCGTTCTATTTGCCGTGGCTGCTGGAGGGACGACGCTTTTTGGTGCTCTTAGCCTTGCTGGATACCACCTTCGGGGCCGGTTCTACTGCCGGGACCGGGGCTTCATCAGGTTCCACGCTATCCCGAGCGGCGTTTAGCTGCACAATTGGCTGGTCCCATTCGGTGCTGCCGTTCAGGAACATCGACGGATCGACCAACTTGGCGCGTACTTGGGCCAATACTTCCAGGGATTCGGTCTCCAACTTGGCCGCCTCAGCGTATATTTTCTGGGCTTCCAGTTCTTCCTGTACCGCTGCCTTTACCAACTCGGCTTCGGCCATCGTCCGGCGGGCTTCCAACTGAGCATAGTTCTTCATCTCATTGCATTCTTGCTCGGCGGCGGAGCGAGCCAGGCGTAATATCTCCTGACCCTGGTCCTTGGCTTCAGACATTACCCGTTCCCGGTAAACGTCGGCTTCATTCCTAACATTCTGGGCCTGGTTCAATTGGTCTTGGGCTTCGCGTTGCACCTCTGCCATTACCCGTTCCCGATAAGCGTCGGATTCATTCCGGATATTCTGGGCCTGGTCTAACTTGTCCTGGGCCTTTTTCTGGGAGTCGGCCTTGGTCTTTTCGGCAAAAGCTTCGGTTTCTTCCCGGTTGGCCCGAGCCCGTTCATGCTCTATCCGGACCTGCTCTTGGCTCCTCTCGGCTTCGGCTTCCAGACGCTTGGCCCGTCCCAAGGTTTGCTCGCCGTCGCTAATCAGTTTCTGGCATACCTCTTTGGTGGCTTCTAGAATCTCGTTGGCAATCTTCTGCCGGGCGGTTTCCGCCTGGTTGCGGCTGGCCTTGGCCTGGCTCAGCTGCTCTTCAATAGAGGCTTCCGGGACCGGCTCGTCTCCGCCGGTTTGGGCGGCCACCAGCGACGAAGCTACCAGGTCGGCAACCCGCCGGTTGACACTGGTCTTTCTTCTGGGTGTGGTTCTGGCTCTGGGCATTAATCCCCCTTAATTTGGGTGGTGAGATAGTTTGGCACACTGAACGCTAAATCTATTACAGACTAAACCCACATACTTCAACCGGCACAGAGAGTTAGCACCCTGTCTTGTTGGGTGATGTTCCTAATATCAATGGGAAATCTGATATGTTTAGAAAAACGACGGGACGTTAAACAGAGGGAACAAACGCCAAGGCTGCATAACAAGCAAAGCGATGGCCAACAACGCGTCGCAGGCCACAACGCAACGCCCCGGCCATCCCTGAAGCTGGCCCTGAATCTTGAGTTGATGCTGGGAGAGTTAGCCCGAAAGGAGGCGGACCGACTCTGGGATAGCCCTGGCGATTACTGGGCTAGAACTGCATCCCAAGGCCCGGGGAATTTGCCGCTGGGCCGGTCGCCGTGCAGGAACAGCCGTTCCTGGCGGTACCACTCCGCGCGGGGAGCTTCGTAGTAGACCTCGATACCGTTGCCGTCCGGGTCCTGGAAATAAATGCCCAGGGAAATACCGTGATCGGCAGTGCGCATGGGCACCTGCTTCTCATCTAGCCGGTTATAGAACTCTTTCAGGTCTTCCAGATTGTCCATGCGCCAGGCCATGTGATTGAGACCCACCTGCCCCGGCTGGGGGCTTGCGGCGTTCTGGCCCACTTCCACCAGTGCAATCTCGTGGGACTCGTCTTTGTTGGCCGACATGAAAGCGGCCCGGCCGGGAACCAGGTCGTAGGTATGCAGGCCCAGGATGTCCTCGTACCATTTTTGGGACTCTGCGGCGTTACGCACGTAGATGTTTATGTGGCCCAGATACTTTGGAGTGTAGCCCATGATTTGCTCCCTCAGTGTGTGGTTCAGTTATTCTACCAGATTCACTACAGCCTGGAGGAAGGCAGCCGCCGTGGCATCGTTTCGTCGAGGGATATAACCCCGATGTAGGGGCGCACCTGAGTGTGCGCCCAAGGCAGACGCT
>JACZRM010000087.1 GCA_022576105.1 Chloroflexota bacterium
AACATGGGTTGAGCGTCAGGACAGCGCCGCCCCTGGCTCTACCACCGTTCTCACATTGAAAACGAACGGCTAAATCCACCGTAATGCGCGCCAGATTTACATCCTCCCCTTTTCCTGTTTCCGCGCCAGCACGCCGGGTCGACTGCCCATGACGCCAACCGAAAAAAAGTGGCTCCTGCCGCCGGCCGCAAACTCCCACCAGTTGCCCCGGGATATTCCCGCGCCCATAGCCCAGGCATTGCTGAATCGGGGGATTGACACTGCGGAGAAGCTATCCATCTTCCTGGACCCGCCTCAGCAATTACCCTACAACCCGATGAGGATCGCCGGCATGGACCGGGCATTGCAGCGATTGTTCCAGGCCATCAAACAGAAAGAGCGCGTCGGGGTTTTCGGCGATTTCGACGTGGACGGCATTACCGGTACCGCCATCGTGACCGAAGGGTTGCAGGACCTGGGCGTCTCAGTGACGCCGTACCTGCCCCACCGAGTCGAGGAAGGCCACGGCCTCTCCCACGCGGCCATACGGCATCTGACCGAACAGGGTGTCAGCTTGATCGTCACCGTTGACTGCGGAGTCACTTCAGTGGCCGAGGTCGCCGAGGCCAACAGCCTGGGCACCGACGTTATAATCACCGACCATCACCTTCCTCCCGCCGAGCCGCCCAACGCGGTGGCCATTATCAATCCCAAGATGGAGGGCAGCCAGTACCCCTTCGACGGTCTGTGCGGCGCAGGAATTGCCTTCAAACTGATGCAAGGCCTGTACCAGTACCACGGACAGCCCTGGAGCCCGGCCTGGCTGGAACTGGCCGCCCTGGGCACCATCGCTGACCTGGTGCCGCTGCTCGACGAGAACCGGTTCCTGGTGCGGGAAGGCCTAACCGAACTGGCGCTCACCCAGAGGCCTGGGTTGCAGGCACTGTACCGAGTGGCTGGCATTCAGCCCCAGGCATTGAGCGCAGAAACCGTGGCCTTCCAGATAGCCCCGCGTCTGAACTCAGCCGGGCGGATGAGCCACGCCAGGGAGAGTCTGCAGCTTCTAACTACACGCTCTGAGTCGGAAGCCGAGGAGCTGGCCCAACGCCTGGAGGGGCTAAACCTAGAACGCCGCACCTTGACCGAGGAGGCATTCTCCGCCGCTTGCAGTCAGGTCGAGCAACAAGATAACCTGCCGCCGATTCTCCTGGTGGGCCATCCCAGCATTACCCCGGGCGTCGCCGGGCTGGTGGCGGGCCGTTTGGTGGAAAGACACCACCGCCCAGCCGTGGTGATGGCGTCGATCGACGAAGAACACGTGGTGGCCAGCGGGCGGAGCGTACCCCAGTTCAATCTAGTCCAGGCCTTCGACGACTGCCAGGACCTGTTCGTGCGCTACGGGGGCCACTCCCAGGCGGCCGGTTTCACTCTGAAAAAGGAGAAGATACCGCAGCTTCGGGAGCAGTTGACCGCGGTGGCCCAGCGGATCCTTTCATCAATTGAAGACGCGCCGACTCTTTCAGTTGACGCCGAGCTAAACCTCGCGCAGCTAACGCCGGACCTGCTCCACTGGCTGCGACAATTGGAGCCCTTCGGCGTAGGCAACCCCCAACCTAAATTTTTGATTCGCGGGCTGCAAGTAATCGAGGCGAGGAACGTTGGAGCGTTGGGACAGCACTTGAGACTGCGCGTGCGTCAGGACGGCCACGAAGGGACCGCGCTGGCGTTCAATCAAGCTGAACGATGGGCGGAAGGCACTTCCCATATTGACATCGTATCCACCATCTCGGTCGACGTCTGGCGTGGCGCCGAGACCATCACCCTCAAAGTTGTGGATTTCAGGGGCAGCTAAGAGTCCCTGACAAAACAAATATGCATGTCATTCTGAGGAGCGTCGCTACGGAGAATCTAAGATTCTTCACCTCCACTATGCTCCGGTTCAGAATGACAAGTCCCTTATTCTGCTAGCCGTTCTATAACTCTGAGCCACGTACCGGACCAGCGGAATCTTCAGCGACAATAGCCCTGACTGATGTCTTGCCGGTTATCCCTACCTGCTGGAAACAAATTGGGCTTTGTAGACCAGCAGCGGCACCACAACGATCACCACCAGCAGGGCAACCAATTGCGCCTCATTCAACCCCAGGAAGTAGGTGTTGAATTCCTGGCGCAAGAAGCTAATGAAGAATCTGCCGGTGGAGTACATACCTAAAAAGAGGGCGAACACCATGCCCTGGGGGCGCAAGCGGTTGCGCAACGGCCAGAGGACCAGCACCAGCAGTAAATCAAAAATCAACTCGTAGACCACCGCGGGGTGGCTGGCCGCCCGGCCCAGTCCGGGGCTGTTGGCATGGGTATAAATCACGCCCCAGGGCAGGCGGGTGAAACTGGCGAAATGCTCCCCGTTGATGACGTCCCCAATGCGTCCAATGGCCATGGCGATCAGCAGTGCTGGAGCGGTGATATCCGCCAGGTGGCCCAGTCCCGGTAGAGGCGCTTTGCCCGGTTGGCCGAAAATCCCAGGCAGCTTCTCCCAAAAGGCGATAAACCAGTCGGAGTTGCGCACGATGATATACAGTGAACCGCCGGCAAAGCCGCCCAGAATGGCGCCATAGATGGCGATGCCACCCTGCCAAACGTAGAATACGCTGAGCGGGTTGTGCTGGTAGACCACCGACCAGAAGTCGATGACGTGTACCACACGAGCCCCGACTATCCCTCCAATGATCGACCAGACCGCCACTGATAGCACCGAATCAGAGTCCAAGCCCTCTCTAGTAGCCCAGCGATGCACCAGATAGACCGCCAGCGCCACCGAGATGAAAGTGAGAAATCCGTGCCAGGAAAGGAGGAACGGGCCGAAGTCCAGTATGTTGGGGTTTATCCCGATGGAAATAGTCGCCAGTACGTCCATTAGTTCGCTCACCGTATAGAATTAACCGGTTTGATGATTATCACTTAAAGGTAGGTGCATCAATCGTCAGTTGATAGCCGAGGCATTATAGCATGAACCAGGTACGCTCTAGCGCGGTGATGCCGCAGGGCCTGGTTAACCTTTTGGCAGTCTTCCTCGCTGGAAGGCAGGCAAAACATCGCGGGCCCAGCGCCGGACAAGTGCGGGCGGCGGCCCACGATTTCTCCCACAATTTGAAACAATTCGCTGAGGCCAGGAAAGGCTGAAAAGGCCACTGCTTCAAATACATTATGTAATGTATCTAGCGCTAGTTGCCCCCCCACCATGGTTTGCACCATGCGACGGGTGATCCCGCCATCGCTGTAATGGGCGGGTGAAATCAGAGAGTAGAGTTGCCGCGTTTTGTCCTCAATTGTGTCGTCAGGACACACCAGCAGCACTGCTAAAGGGGCCAAAGCGGGCAGTTCGCTGATTCGTTCCCCCCGGCCTTCAGCCAGGGCGGTACCGCCGCGCAGGAAAAACGGGACATCGGAACCCAAATGCGACGCTATGGGCAGGAGTTCTTCAATGGACAGACGCAACTGCCAGAACTCGTTCAGAGCCACCAGTGCCGCGGCTGCATCACTGCTGCCGCCTCCCAGCCCCATGCCCACCGGAATACGCTTCCGAATGTAAATCTGCGCCTTGGGTTCCAGGGATGCGTAGCTGGCCAGACTGGTCGCGGCCCGCCAGACCAGATTGGATTCACCATTCAAGTCAGGATCGTCGCAGACCACTCGCAGGCTGGCGGCGGGTTCGATGTCCAACCGGTCAGCCAGGTCGATAGTCTGGAGAATAGATTTAATCTCGTGGAAACCGTTGCTGCGGCGTCCGGTAATCTCCAGGGTGAGGTTAATCTTGGCGTAGGCTTGCACTCGCAATGGCGCCTTGCTGCTCCCAACATCGGTAGATCTGGGCCCATTCATCCAGGGTCAAGGTCTCCGCCCGCCGGCGTCCGTCTACATCTGCCGACACCAGCAGCGCATCCACCTTCGGCGCGGGATCGCCCAGACCTTGCGCCAGGGAGTTTCGAAGCTGCTTGCGGCGAGCTGAGAATCCGGCTCGCACCAATTTGAAGAACCCTACTGTGTCATCGACGTTTACCGCGGGCTGTGCCCTGACGTTCAGCCGGACCACCGAAGATGAAACCTTGGGCGGCGGTCGGAAGGCCCTGGGCGGTACGCTGCACACCATTCTGGCCTCCGCGTAATATTGGACCGCCACCGAAAGTATACCCATGTCTCCGGGTTTGGCCACCATGTTCTGCGCGACCTCTTTCTGCAACATCACCACCATCAGCGACGGCGGGAGGTCGGCCTCCAGGAAGCGGCGCACAATGGGATTGGCGGCATAGTAGGGGAGATTGGCTACCACCTTGTAGCAGGTCTGGCCGCCCAACAGAGCAGTCAGGTCCACGGTACGGGCGTCAGACTGGACCACGGTCAAGTTTGCCGGGTTGTCCAGTCGACCGGCCAAAGTGGCAGCCAGGTGAGGGTCAATTTCCAGGGCGATGACCTGACCCGCTTGCTGGGCCAACCGGCGGGTGAGTGCCCCCAGGCCAGGCCCCACCTCGACCACTGTATCCTGATCAGTCAGCTCAGCCGCAGCTACAATCCGATCCAGAATGGATGCATCAGCCAGAAAATGTTGCCCCAGCGACTTTCGAGGTCGGCCTCTTCCTGAATTAACGTTGGTCATGACATCAAACGAATCTGGCAGCGAATCTGATATAAGAGGCCGCGCACCTCCCATCGACACAGCACAGACGGGCTTATCTAGGGCGACGACTCGGGTCAGGCACTCCCACGGCACCCGCAGTGTCTCGTTTACCGTTGCTTCCTTCCGGACCTGGCGGGGTTCACAAGTCTACGCCGCGTGGGACCCAGCCTTCAACATCGCCGACCTTTGACAGCGGCCCAATGGACTGGCCTCGGGGGAGGAATTCCACCCCGCTATAGCGGATTGCGGGTTCAGGGCACCGCTAGCTCCCCGTCTAGCGCGGCCTCCCGATCAATGGTAGGTTAAGCGCGGCTGCTGTGTCAATTGGTTTTCTGCCTATGCCGTGTCCTTTGGTATAGTCTCGATACGGCCTGATGGCCTACTCGACCAACACTGGTCTACGACGTGGATTGAGTAGCGAAGCGTATCGAAATCCATAAATAAATGAGGACAAGCCACTTCAACAGTTAAGTTGTAACGCTACCAGTTGCACATTCATTCATTGTCCCGTCTTATTGTCCGGGGAATTGGCCGATGATAGAATAGGTGCTGCGATGAAAGTACGTAAGGCAGTTATCCCGGCCGCCGGCCTGGGCACCAGATTCCTTCCCATCACCAAGTCGGTGCCCAAAGAATTGCTCCCCATTCTGGACCGGCCCATGCTCCAGTACGTAATTGAAGAGGCTGCCGAAGCTGGCATTCAAGAAATTATCATCGTTACCGCCCGGGGCAAAGAATCAATCGCCGCCTACTTTCAGCCCTCACCATCCCTGGAGCAACACCTGGCCGACTCCGGCAATCCAGACCTGCTGGAAAAGGTAAAACACGCGTCAACCCTGGCCGATGTATCTTTCGTCATCCAGGAGCAACCGCTGGGATTGGGCCACGCTGTGCTCACCGCCAAGGACGCCGTCGGGCCGGAGCCTTTCGTGGTGATTCTGCCCGACGACATTATCGCCCATACTCCAGGCGCGCTAAGTCAGATGCTCAAGGTGTCCGACCAGTATGACGCCGGAGTGGTGGCGGTGGAGCCCACGCCCTGGGAGCTGGTCCACAACTACGGGGTGGTGGATGCCACTCAGAAGGCCGACCGGGTGCATCAGATACACCGGCTGGTTGAGAAGCCGACCAGAGAAGAAGCCCCGTCCAACCTGACCGTGGTGGGCCGTTACATATTGCCCGGCGAAATTTTTGAGTGCTTGGAGCGGACACCCCCCGGCGCCAAGAACGAGATTCAGCTTACCGACGGTCTGTCGTTGCTGATGGAAAGCCACGATTTGTATGCCTACGAGTTTCAGGGCACCCGTTACGATGGCGGCACGCCCATCGGCTTGTTGCGCGCTTCGCTGGAATTCGGCCTGGCCAACCCGGAAACCAGCGACGCCGTAAAAGCGTTAATCAAAAGCCTGCCGCAAGTCTAACATTTACCGTTCTATCAGCAGCCACATTGCCGCAATCCGAACAACATAGGGAACTTTCCCGGCGTACTCTTTCCCGGCGCGCCATCGAACGCATAGTGGGGGCAATGCTTTTCGGCTATATTGTGGCGGTGGCTATTCAGGTAGTCACCCGGGCACTCAGCTACGACAGCCAGGTTCCTTTCGATGAAGCCATTCTGACCATCGCCGCGAACCAAAACCTCTACCTGACCAGCATGTATTCTGGATTGGTGGCGAACTTCTTGCTGGTTGTCCTGGCCGCCGGACTGTACTCAATTTTCGCCGTCCATCAGGTACATCTAGCCAGGATTGGGGCGGTACTTCTGCTGGGCGCCGCGATAGTATCGTTGATGTCCAGCGGCTCCGGGCTGGCGGTGGCTTCACTGATCCAAGAGTTCACTGGGGACCAGCTTCGGCCTGGATCAGCCTTGAGCAGCACACTGGCCGTGGAGTCGATCCGGGAGACCTTCGGCAGAATTGGGTTCACCCTGTCTGCTCTGGGGGTGGTCGCCTTGGGAACTCTGATCGCCTGGAGTGGTACACTACCCAGATGGCTGGGCTGGCTGGGTATTGCCGCGGGCATTTCCATGTTCTTCATCTGGATGGAGGCGGCAACCACCATTCACCGGCTGGGCGGCGCAGGTTACCTGCTGTGGCTGGCCATCATGGGAGGATGGCTGGTGGTGCGGGGCACGCAACATGACTCAGAAGTTGTCTAGAAATTCTCTCCCCTAAGTGAGTGAGGGGCCTTACCTAAAAGTCGGGTTCAAATCTCACTTTTGGAATAATCTTAGGACTCCTTTCGACAAGCCTGTACCGTCGATGAACTCAGGGCAGACTCTGAGCTGGTCGAAGCGGCTCAGGGCGATCCTTCGACAGGCTCGGGATGAGCGGTTTTCATCCGTTAGTGGTGAGCTCCGATTTCATCGAGAGTCTCGACAGAGTCGGACCCGTCGAACCATGAGCGGGTGAAATTATTCGTCGGCTTTTGGAACAAAAGGTGCTTTTGAGGCAAGGCCCAATCGGGATAAGGACGCGCACTAAAGCATTCTGGTAGAGCCAAACAATCAGCGCTGGAAAGAGGATATATGCTGTTCAACA
>JACZRM010000088.1 GCA_022576105.1 Chloroflexota bacterium
TAGCCAGAAACACAGCTAGTCAATTAGAAGGTGTCGTAGAATCAATTTTGGCTACCTCCGTATGAAATACTTCTGTCCCTTGAAAGGCTGGTAGATTCGCCCGTTCTCTCAATCTCACTCTATCCAAATCCGCCGCATCCCTATGCTAGAATAAAACCCCACAACCGCGCACTGCATCATTGAGTATGGTCGAAAAAGCTGCCGACACGAAAATCCGCCGCTACCGCAGCCAGAGCCTCCGGCTGTTGGACGGCGCCTTGAGCGAAATGCGCAGCGGCCGCTGGAACCGCTCCGAGGACTTGATCTGGGGCAGTCTAACCCAGGCGGTTAAGGGCGTGGCGCTGAGCCGGGGCGACGAGATCGCGGGCGACGAAGCCGTCAAGGAATACGCCAGCAGTTTGGGCCAAGAGTATCGAGACCGGCGCATTCGGGAGGCTTTCACCCAACTGGCCGGGTTTGCCGATACCGCAGACCGGGTGCGGGAGACACGGTCCAGGATGGACTACCTGTTTCTGATCCTGGACGATGTGAGCGCCGCCATCGAACGTCTTTGGGAGCTGGTGCCGGTGGAAAATGAACTGGCTCCACCTGCTACTGAAACCTCCGGGGAAACCTCCGGGGAAACCTCCCAATAAAATGCACTCCCCAACACTCTCCATTCCTGATGGCAATCCGGCGGGCAATCCTTCGGGCAGACGCTCGGGCAGTCCAACGGTGGCGATTCAGACCCACGGCTGCAAGCTCAATCAGGCCGACAGCAATCAGTTGGCCCGCCAATTTATCCAGGCGGGTTACCAGCTGGTGGACTCGATGGCCAAGGCCGACGTGTACGTCCTGAACACCTGCACGGTAACCGCCACCGCCGACGCCAAAGCCCGTCAGGCCTTGCGGGCCGCCCGGCGGCGCAACCCTCAGGCGTTCATCGTGGCCACCGGCTGCTATTCGCAACGGGCGGCTGACGAGTTGAACCGGATGGCAGCGGTTTCCCTGGTGGTGCCCAACACTCGAAAGGACGACCTGGTCAACCTGGTTTCCAGCACAATACCGACCATCTCACCGACCACCGCACCGGGCACCGCACCAGTGCAGGGCAATCCAGACCTCAACCAGAATTTGCTGCAATTTGGGGGGATTCGCGCCGGAGCAAACGCCATCAGCAGCGCGGGCCGCGTTCGGGCTACCATCAAGATTCAAGAAGGCTGCGACCAGGTCTGCGCCTACTGCATCGTTCCAAAAGTACGGGGCCGTGAACGCAGCATCCCGCCCGACACTCTGGTCGCCCAGGTCAACCGGCAAGTGGCGGAAGGGGTCAAAGAAATTGTCCTCACCGGGACCCAACTGGGGACCTATGGATTCGACATCGCAGGAACCAATTTGGTGGCCATGTTAAGGCGTTTATTGCAGGAAACCCAGGCAGCCCGCCTGAGGGTGTCATCGCTGCAAGCCCATGAAATCAGCCCGGAACTGCTGGATTTATGGCAGGACTCGCGCCTGTGTCCCCACTTCCACGTTCCACTGCAAAGCGGCTCCGACCGCATCTTGAAGGCGATGCGCCGCCGTTATGATACCCAGCAATTTGCCCACACCATCAACCTGATACGGACCAAGGTCCCAGACGCCGCCATCACTACCGACATTATCGTGGGATTTCCCGGGGAAGCGGAGGCCCAATTTCAAGAAAGCCTGAACTTCGCCAGTTCCATGGCTTTCAGCGACACGCATGTTTTCCCCTACTCGCCCCGGCCCGGGACCAGCGCCGCCCATCTGGCCGATACCGTCACCAAACAGGAAAAGCGAGACCGTGTGGGCGCGATTCAGGCAATGTCCCGACACCATTTTCTGGAATTTAGGGCCAGTCAGCTGGGGCAGGTTCGGCCGGTATTGTGGGGAACGTCTCGAAAACGCGATGGCGATTCAGTCCGCATCGGGCTAACTGACAATTACATTCGAGTATCGGCCGAGTACCCGTCGGACCTGCGCAACACCATCACCCCGGCCCGCCTGATCGAGACTCTGGGCGATACGGTGTTTGCCCAAGTTTTGTAGCGGTGTGACGCCCTTGCATCGTCCTGGACCGGAAGGAACAACTTTCTGGCCGCAGAGACTCTGAGTGACTGAGTTGGCAGTGTCTGACTAGATGACGACCTGGTCATTCTGAACTGGACCGGAGGGGAAGTGAAGAATCTGAGATTCTTCGTCGCCGGGTTTATTCTGAGTGGAGCATAAGGGCTGCTCAGAATAGAACGAAGACTCTTTTTGATAGAGGTTGATTATTTTCCCTTCCTTCAACGACGTCGCTTTTTAGCTCAGATTTGGCCTTTATCCACCACAAAAAAGCGGCGGCCTGTACGCTACAGACCGCCGCCTGCCCCCCACCACCCAACACACCAGGAGGAGGATTATTGGAAAAATGCTAGGTCAGAGTTCCACCGGCCGCAGATAGGTGGTATTCCCTCTCCGGTCCAGGTAGCCCGCTTTGGTCTCATGACCGTGGGAAAAAACGATCAACCAGCCCTGCCGCTCGGCGTCAGCCAGTATCTCTCGCTTCCTCTCCAGGGTGTTCTCCGGTGAATAATCAAAGGCCGAAATCACCGACAAATTCAAGTGGTGGTGCGTGGGTATAATGTCTCCTAAAAAGACCACCCGCTCGCCACCGTGGTTAAACATTACCATCTGATGCCCCCGGGCATGACCGCCGGTGACTATCACATTGAGGCCAGGGAATATTTCGGCGTCCCCATCGATTAACTCGATTTGGCTCCGATCCTCGATGGGCAAGAAATTCTCCGGCCGGTGGGATGCCTGACATCGCTCGTTGGGATTGGTGGCATCGTTCCAGCATTCGCGTTGTACGTAGTAGGTTGCCTTGGGGAAGGTGGGCACCAGATTACCGGCCCGGTCCAGCCTGGTGCAGCCACCAGAGTGGTCAAAATGAAGATGGGTAAGGATTACCGCGTTAATGTCTCTGGGGGTTAACCCTACACCCTTCAGCCCCTTGAGCAGGCGACTGGGCACCAGTCCCAGGTTTTCCTTGTCTTTGTCGTTTTCCTTGGGGCCGACTCCCGTATCCACCAGAACGTTTTTACCGCTGACCTGCAGTAACAAGCAATTCAGTCCCAGGGTAATGCGGTTTTTGCGATCTGTATTTACACTGTTTTCCCATGCGACTTTGGGCACCTGCCCAAACACCGACCCGCCATCAAGTTTCAAAACTCCGTCGCTGAGAATCGTTGCAGCAGTTGACATCATTGGGTTCTCCTCACCTCCTCAATACTCCTCAATATCCGTCCCGGTTGTCGATGTCTTCCAGTTTGTGATTGGTTGCTGTATCAGGAAAGACCCGGACCAATTCCGAACGATCTGAGCGGGTGCGCCTCGCCCGGTCAGCGGCTGGCCAGCCTTCCCTGTTCCACAAAATCTTTTAGGCCCGGTACATTCCTCACCGATGACCGGTTGGCGCTCAGGTAATTAGGACCGGTTCCTGGCTGACTATGGGGTAGGATGCACTCGGCTGAGGTTCACTTGATGAACATCTGTTCTGTTGCACCAGCGGCGTCCATTTACCATAATCCATGTAAACATAACGGATTGCCCTTGGGGCCTTGTCAAGGCGGAATTTCGTGGATTTTGTGAACAATTCCAAATCAATTGGCCGCGCCGTATCTGAGCGGTTTTGTTCCCGATTGACGCCGCTTGATTCAATTATCAAATAGACAATCTCACTTAAATCTCACCCATTTCTCGCTGGAAAATGGCTGGTCCGGTCCTGAGTCGCTTCGACAAATTCAAGACAGGCATGTCGAAGGGGTGGGGGCGCCATCAAATACAGGCTCTTGACCTCAATCTCCAGCTGCACCGGCCACACTTGAGGCAGAACACCGTAGGGGCGCACGGCCGTGCGCCCCTACGGTGTTCAATCGGGGAGAGGATACTTTGCCCTCACCTGGGGCTATCGCAGCTTTGATTTACTTTTGAACCGAGAAATTCGGCAGTGTGTTAGTTTAGCTCTCGTCATTCCGGAGCAAGCCGGAAACCATGAGGGCGTCTGAGCAGCGATCCTATCTGGACACCGGCCTTTGCCGGTGTGACAATCTGCTGTTCTGGGACGCCAAACTGATACCCTATCGGAAATTATTAACGTCCTGACACGCTTCAAGTCCTGGAAAGATAATCGCGGGCAGCCGCCAGACGGGCTAGCACCCGGTCTTTCCCCAAGACCGACATGACTTCAAACAGGGAAGGAGTTGCCGACCGGCCGGTAACGGCCTCCCGCAATGCGCCGAAAAACTCCCTGGGTCGCAAACCCAATTCTTCACCCACGGCGCGCAATGTTTGCTCCAACTCTGCCGGCGCAAAGGTGTCAACCATTCCCAAGGCATCCTCAGCCTTCTTCAGGGCGTTTTGTGTGCCCGCCTGGTCCATTCCTTTCTGCACCAGGTTAGCCGAGTCGTAGTCCAGCGCATCGGCAAAGAAATAAGAGGTTGCCTGGGCCGAGTCGGCCAGCAATTTGAGCCTTTCCTGAATTAAGGGAACAATCCGCAGCAGGTATTCATGATCGATGGGCTGCAACTCCGCCGGCAGGTCTCGCTCCAGGAAGGGCGTCATGGCAACCGCCAGTTCCTGGGCGGAGAGTTGCCGGATGTAGACGCCGTTCATCCATTGCAGCCGCTCAAGGTCAAAGATGGCCGCCGGTTTGCCGACCCTCTCCAATGAAAAGTTTTCGATGATAGTCTGGAGGGGCATTACGTCGGTCTGGTCATCCAGCGACCAGCCCAGCAGCACCATGAAGTTCTTCAGGGCATCGGGCAGGTATCCCGCATCCTGGTATTCCGTGATGGCGGTTGCGCCGTGGCGCTTGGACAGTTTTGAGCGGTCCGGCCCCAGGATCATCGGCAAGTGCCCAAACCTGGGCGGAGGGTAATCCAGGGCCTGGTAGAGCTGCAGGTGTCGGGGCGTGCTGGACAGCCATTCTTCGGCACGCAGCACATGGCTGATTTCCATCTCGTGGTCGTCCACCACCACCGCCAGATGGTAGGTGGGAAATCCATCCGACTTGATCAAAACGAAATCGTCGACCAGATCGTTCTGCCATTCGACATGACCACGAATCAAGTCGTCTACTTCGGTGATCCCCGACGCCGGCATTGCAAATCGCACCACCGACGGCGCGCCTTCGGCGTCCAGATCGCTTCTCTCTTGGTCGCCCAGGTCACGGCAGTGGCGGTCATACCCAATCGATAGCTTCTCTTTCTGCTGTTGTTCCCTGACCTGGGCCAGTCGCTCCCGGGTACAGTAGCAGCGGTAGGCCCGGCCCTGGGCGATGAGCTGGTCGGCTGCTTGCAGGTAATGGTCAAGGCGCTCCGATTGCAGATACGGGCCGTAGGGGCCATCAACGCGAGGGCCTTCGTCCCAGTCAATGCCCAACCACTCCAGACCGTCCAGAATGGCGTCTACCGCGCCGGGCACCAACCTTTGCTGGTCGGTGTCCTCAACCCGGACAATAAATTTGCCACCTTGACTCCTGGCGAAAAGCCAGTTGAAGAACGCGGTGCGGATATTCCCAATGTGGGGAAAACCGGTAGGGCTGGGGGCGTATCTCACCCGTATGTTGTCGGCCACTATCCCTCTCCTGCTGATTGGCCATAAAGTCGGGGATGTCTACTCTTTGGCCAGGAATTCGCGAATCACTTGGGCCAGTTCTTGTGGCTTGTGATAGCCGATGTCATGAATGGTTTCTGGAATCCAATGCACCTGGCTATGCTGGATTCCCTGCAGCGAGGATTGCACCCGTTCTTCCTTCAACAGAGCGTTTTCGCTTCCGGCCCGGTCGGGCCGTGGCCCGGCCGGAACCAGCAGGGTAGGGCACACCACCTGAGGCCAGACCATTGACGTGGGTTCATCATACATGGCCTTCATAACCTGAACATGATTTTCCGGACGAAGAATGTCATGCATTTGGCCGTTCTCGTCCTCATAGACCATGGTCTGTACTATCCGCTCGATGTCGTCGTTCCAGCAGAAGGACAACTGATCGCGAAGCCGGTCCAGAAAATCCGCCCGCGTTCCCGAAACATCCCTGGGCCTGATCCTGGCCCGAAACTCCTCCCAACTACCATCCGAATTAACACCCGTCCGGGCCCGGCCACCAGCCAGACCGCCGTCAATCATCACCAGGGACGTTACCCGTTGGGGAAATTTGGCCGCCAGATTGATGGCCACGTTGCACCCCCAGGAGTGCCCCAGCACCGCCGCACGCTCAAGGCCCAGATGGTCCATCAAGTCGGCGGCGTCCGAGGCCAATGACTGCCAGTCGTAGCCAGTTGTGGCCTGAGTCGATTGACCGTGGCCCCGCTGGTCTGGTGCGATGATCCGGAAGCGATCGTTCAGCAGCGGCGCAACCAGGTCGTACCAGTGGGCCGACGACGCCAGACCGTGGAGGGCCAGCACCGGTGTGCCTGCGCCGCCCCAGTCCAGGAATCGGACGCGAATATTTGACAGGTCGGCCCAGTTTTCCGTTGGTCTCAGGTCAGCAAAATCCATTTGGGATTACTCCGGTTGGTTTCGGGTCAGGCTCTGCGCATCAGACGCCGGCCTACTAGGCCAGATCAATCATCCCGGCTGGGCATTCCCGCCGCCCTGGGATTGTTCGATTCTTGACCAGGAGTCCCGCAACGGCACGGTTCGGTTGAACACCAGGTGTTGCGGGCTGGAATCAACGGAATCAACACAGAAATAGCCCTGCCGCTCGAATTGATACTGAGCGCCGGCGGCGGCATTCAGCAAACTGGGTTCAACCCGGCAGGATGTGAGCACTTCCAGCGAGTCGGGGTTCAGATGTTGCGTGAAGTCGCCGCCGTCGCGGTCATTCTCCGGGTCTGCCTGGTCGAAAAGGTGGCTGTATTGCCGTACCTCAGCCTTTAACGAATGGGCCTCCGAAACCCAGTGCAACGTCCCCCTGACCCGCCGTCCGTCCGGGGCGGATCCACCCTGGGATGCTGGGTCGTAGGTACAGTGGACTTCAACAATCTCGCCGGTCGCGGCGTCTTTAATTACATCGGTGCAGGTTATGTAGTAGGCGTCCCTCCGCCCCTCTTCTCTCCCTGGCGCCCAGCGGAAGAAACGCCCGGGA
>JACZRM010000089.1 GCA_022576105.1 Chloroflexota bacterium
TAAACCAGCCATTCTACAAAGGTAATTTGGTTCCCTCCGCAGTTTACCCTAAGCCACTTCGACAAGCTCAGAGCCTGCCCTGAGTTCATCGAAGGGACAGGCTGGGCCGAAGGGCTCAGGATGACGTTGAAGATAGGTTCTTGACCCCAATCGCAGACCACAATTGACGCCATTGAGGCGAAGTCGCCCAGACCTCAGAAATTTGCATTTGCGGCTATAACTTGATCGGGATGCGGTTGGCCAGCAGGATTTCCTGCCGGGTCACGGTGCAGCAGTAGGCAAAGGCCTCCACGCCGGCGCCAACCGCCTTGCGTAGCGTCTCCCCCAGCAACGGATCGGCCACATCGTGGGGCGAGAACTCTTTGGCGTCGGAACGTTGGATCACGAAGACCACCGCCGCCCGATAGCCCTCTTCCTTGGCGTGGATCAGGCTGTTCAGGTGCTTGACTCCCCGCAGCGTCGGTGCGTCGGGAAACAATGCCAGCCCGTCCTCCACCAGTGTCACCGACTTGGTCTCCACGAAACACGACTGGCCAGGCCCTTCCAGCAGCATATCGAGACGGCTGTCTCCGTAAGTGACCTCCCGCCTGACCCGGGAATATCCTTGAAACTCCGCTACCCGGCCCGCTTCGATGGCTTCCGCCAGCAAGACATTGGGTAGTCTGGCGTCGGCCGAGCACAGGGTGAAGCCCAGGTCGACCAGGGCCAGGTCGAAGGGGCACTTGCGATGGTCGCCCGCCACCGGTGTGAGCAGCATGCGGTAACCCGGCACCAGCAACTCGCCCAGACGCCCGGAGTTGGCCAGATGGGCCATGACCTCCCGCCCGTCCACCTCCAGGTTGGCGGCGAAGCGGTTGAGTCGGCGTATAAACGTGGCTTCCACCAGGTCGGGACTGAGTTTCATTGTTCGATACGGTTCTTCACTAAATATCAAGCTGTGCGACCATAGGCCGCGCCAAGGGGCCGAGCCAAGGGGCTTGGGCCAATGGCTTCCCGCCGTTCACGAGGATATAATAACCGGGCAAGAATTTCCGGGCAAGAATCTCCAGGAGCCCGCCCATGCCCCAGGGATTACTCAAAGATTTGAGGCCGACCGTCGAACCGGCGGGACGACCAGCGTGACTACCTTTCGGTCACGCTTGGCAAACGCCTGCAGCTCCGCCAAAAGCCTGGTCTGCGTAGGTCTTGACCCGGACCCGGCCAGAATGCCGGTGGACGACGTGGCCGCCTTCAATCGGGCCATTGTCGAGGCGACCGCCGACGCGGTATGCGCCTACAAACCCAACCTGGCCTTCTATGAGGCGCTGGGCATACCTGGGTGGAAGGCATTAGAGCAGACGGTGGCGGCCATCCGTCGGTCGGCCCCTGAAGCCCTGATTATTGGCGATGCCAAACGGGGCGATATCGGCCCTTCCGCCCAAGCCTACGCCAAAGCCATGTTTCAAGTGTGGGACTTTGACGCGGTGACGGTCAACGCTTGGGGGGGCGCCGACACTGTGGAACCTTTTTGACCGATGCGGAAAGGGGGGTTTTCATCTGGTGCCGTGGTTCCAACCCGGGCTCGTCCGACTTGCAAGATCTGACCATTGAATCTTCGGCGGGCCGAGTGCCCTTGTACCAGCATCTGGCCCAGGATTCACTAAGCTGGAACGGCAAGCGCAATGTAGGGTTGGTAGTAGGGGCCACTTTCCCAGAGCAGTTGGCCCAGGTGAGGAAAATTTGCCCGGATATGCCTTTCCTGATACCCGGGGTTGGGGCCCAGGGCGGCGACCTGGAGTCGGCAATTCGGCAGGGAACCGACTCCAATGGCAGGCAGGCGATAATCAACTCCTCACGAGGGATTATCTACGCCTCCCGCGGGCCGGACTTTGCCCAGGCGGCGCGACGGGAAACATTGAAGCTGCGGGATGCCATCAACCAGGTATTGGAAGCGATGGGGAAGGGATGGCCTTAGAAGTTAAGATTGGCGACATTGTTCGGATGAAGAAGGCCCATCCTTGTGGCAACCGCCTGTGGGAAGTGACCAGGCTGGGGGCGGACATTGGAATGGTATGCCAGCAATGCCACCGCTATGTGATGCTGCCCCGGCCCTACTTGGAGCGCCGGGTGAGGGAAATCCTGCCTGGAAGTAACCCCTGACTTCGAACCCGGCTTACACCCCACCCCGAATCTCCTGCGATGGCTCACTCGGAGAGCGCCTCCGCCAGATATTGGAACAAATCAAGGGGCCTTCATGGCGAGGCGCCGGTAGTGATTAGCCGGAATCATACGAACCGGAAATGGGCTTTAGGAGTTGGAACTCACGGGGGCGGCAAGTTCGGAGTCCCGGTTGGGAGTCTGGTTCCAGTCGGATAATTCCGGCTGGAAACCAACCAGGTCACCCATCAGCGTATCCATGAAATTGCGCACCGCTTTACCCAGGAATTTTCCTCTAAGAGTGCATATTCCAATGGTCCAACTGGGGAATATATGGTCCAGCCGGACTACGCCCAGTTTGTCATGGTCCTCTGCGTGTAGGGTGAAGTCGCTGCAGATAGCCACCCCAAGACCAATCTCCACGTACCGTTTGATCAACTCGGTATTGTCCATCTCCAGCACGATATCGTAGGATATCCCCTGCTCCTTGAGGGCTTGCTCCACCGTGCGGCGAGTCAGGCTCTCCGGTCCAGTCAGAATCAAGGGCCATGAGGCGGCATCTTCCAATTTGATTGGTTGTCGGCTCAACAGTTCGTGATTCGGCGGCGTCATTAGTACGATGCTGTACTTGAACAGCTCGGTAAACTCCAGTGAAGGGTCATCAGAGGGCGGCGCCGAACACAATGCAAGATCAAGTTCGCCGGATTTGACCAATTGAATCAAGGTCGTATAGGAGCGAGCCACCAGCCGCAACCGGACTTCGGGGTAGAGTTCGCGAAAAGTCTGGATCGGTTTCGGTAAGTGGTGGAGCACCAGATCGGGATAGGCCCCGACGACAAAGGAACCTCGGCGTTCCGTGTAATTCATCTGGTTTTTGAGAGTGTCGACCGCAGTTACTATCGGAGTGATCAATTCCAGGAAGACCGTGCCTTCTGAGGTTACTTGAATCGGCCGTTTGATTCGGTCGAACAGGGTGATCCTGAACTCGTCCTCAAGTTTTCGCAGGTGAGTGGTCACGGTTGGCTGCCCCAATTCCAGCCGTCGCGCGGCCTTCGATACACTACGAAGTCGGGCTGTATGATAAAAGCTGATGATCTCCCGAAGTTCCATGGAGTACCTCTTCACCTATAATAGGATTCCACAATCTCCGATATTACGATATAATATATCATATAATATCACTTGACAAAATAACGTTCGAAATTGAGAATGGTGGTAATATCCTCTTGTGGGCCCATATTAACCATTGGAAACACGAGGCGCGCTTCAAACTACACAACTCAACGATGGATGCTGCAGTATGACATTTGTCATTACCGATCCTTGTAAAGATGTAAAAGACGCGACTTGCGTGCAGGTTTGTCCTGTCGACTGCATTCACACCACCGATGACGACGATATGTTCTATATAAACCCGGATGATTGTATCGATTGTGCCTACTGTGTGTCGGTTTGCCCAGTGAACGCAATTTTTGATGAGTTTACCGTCCCGGCAAACCAGAGACCGTATATCCAAAAGAACCGGGAGTACTTCAAGAAATAACCGGGTCTACACAGGCAAATTCTACGATTAGCAGCTGTATACATCAGGGACCAAATATAACTGAGCACCGTTTGCCCGGGGATGCTTTTATTAAGAATGCTCCGGGTTTTCTTTTGGCTGCGACCTCCCAGTACCCCTGCTGATGTGCCCTTGCCGGCGAGTCCTCCAGGAGCCTGAATGAATCTATTCCTTGTGATGCTGCAACGGATGAATGTGCTGAGCACCTTCCGTGAGCTGGGTACGAACCGCCAGCGTCGCGAGACGATGATTGCCCTGGCCTCGACCCAGATGCTGGTGCAGTTGTCCAGCATGCCGATCGCGATGACGATACCGTCAGTGGCCCGGCACTTTGACGTTGAAGTTTCCCAGGCAGCTTGGATGGTCATCATTCGATTGTTGATGCTGGGCGCCACCGTTTTCCTGGCCGCCAGAGTGGGCGAAAAATACGGCCATGTCCGGGTCTTCGTAATTGGCGCAATTGTGATGATGGTGGGCAGCGCGCTCTCTGCGGCCGCGCTCAGCCTGAACCAACTGATACTGTGGAGCGGAGTAGTCGGCGTGGGGGGCGGGCTGATTACCGCCAACTCCAACGCCATACTGGCCATGGTCTTTAGTCCTGAGGAAAGGGGCAGAGCCTTCTCAGTTCCAGTGGTATCGGCCCGATTTGGCTCCCTGGTTGGGCTGGCTCTCTTCGGGGTTTTCCTGACATTTTTCAGCTGGAGGTTGGTGTTCCTGACCTCTTTACCTATTGGACTGCTGGCGCTGAAAACCAGTTATCCGCTGCTCAAGTATCATGCCCAGCAGTTGGCCGAAAACGCCAAGGCTATATCAATCAGCTACGTCGGCGCAATTCTGATGGTGGTAACCCTGGGCACATTGATTCTGTCTGGACTGCACATCCACGAAGGCGCAGAGACATTCACCTCGCCAGATGCGGTCAACTACCATATTCCCATGCACCTGCTTTTCCTGGCGTTGCTGGGGTTGTTTATCGTGGTGCAAGGCAGGACCCGCGAACCCTTCGTGGATTTCAGGTATTTCAAGCAAAAGTACTTCTCCACGGCCCTCTACACCAATACAACGTTCCACTTGTCGATGCTGGCGGTGACCACGTTGGTTCCGATAGTGGTGGAGAACGGCCTGGGTCAACCTCCCATTGTCGTGACTCTGGTCTTGATTCCCAACCAGGTGCTGGGTCTGTTCATGCCGACCTTGGCGGGGTGGGTCTACGACCACTATAACCCCAGGTGGCTGCGTCCCGGCGCGTTGATGAGCATTGCTTTTGGATTCTTGCTGGTAGGGTTCTTTGCCGGCAACGTCCCGGTGTGGGGCCTGCCCATGTTAATGATGCCAGTGTACATCGGCTCAAATCTGTTCAATACCGCCAACAATGCCCTGGTTATGAACACCCTGCCGGAAAACCGCAGCTTCGCCTCCGGGATGTTGGAAACGACCAGGCAGATGGGACACACCATCGGGGCCACCATTGGGGCCACGGTTCTGGGTCTGTCCCTACCGCTGGCCATCGACCTTTTGCCCCTTGGCGAAGCACAGTCGCTGTACCGGGATGGTTTCCGGTTTGCCGCCCTGGCAGTGGTCTGGATCATGATCTCGGGCAGCCTGGTTGCCATCTTCCAGAAAATGCCCCAGGGAACGCGGCGGCAGCCCACCCCGCAACCAGCGGCCCAAGCCAGCGGTGGCGACGGCTAGAATCTCAACCCCAAGCAACGGCAATGTTAAAGAGGCTGTCATTGATGGCCTTTTTTAGGCCTGGTATTCGAGACTGTCCCCAAACGAAAGCGCCCTGGTCGTCCCGGCGAAAGCCGGAACCCGCTGGTCAATGCACCTATAAAGGTCCCGCCATTGGGGATTGGGCTTTTCGACCAGTACAATCTTCCACCGGCGTATCCATTTCTTGATCGCTCTTTCGCTGGCGATGGCACTGTCCATTGTGGCGTACCACCACGGCGTGGGCACACCGCAGAGTTTGGTGAATTCGGCAGCCAATCCACTCTTCTGCTGCTAGACGCGTTGCCCAGGGCGTCAGATAAAGCTCTAGGTCGCGCCTACGTATGACGTCCCGTTTCGCCTGCTCGCCAGAAGATAGGCGCATAGCCTACCCCGTACTTGATGCAGGTGCTGGCGCTCTAAGTTCCGGCTTCCGCCGTTCCGGCGGAAGTGCGCAGAGGACTTTGTTTCTAGCTAAAATTTGGGATGACTTATGTTTTATATCGGTAGGCCTGATTGTACCTCAGGAAACCCGTTGCCACTGGGGCGGCGCAAAGCTACACTGGCTATGCTCAGGCATATTGCCGGATTCTAATACCAGATACCAGACGTTGCCTACTTAGGATTGAGGAGTAATTCTGATGGCGCTGTTCTTGCGGGACCAAGAGGTCAATCAATGTGTTTCCATGGATGACATGCTGGGCGCCATTGAATCGATGCAGCGCCACTTTGGACAGGGTGAAGCCTACAACCTACCCCGCCGCAAGATAATCGCCCCGAGTGGACAACTGGCAGTGATGGGCGGAGGACTATTTTATGAAGGCGTGATGGGGGTCAAGACCTACACCGTAGTCAATGGTCAATACTCCTTCCAGGTCAGCCTTTACGATGCCAATACCGGGCGGCTGATCTGCTATACCCAGGCCAATCGGCTGGGCCAACTGCGTACCGGGGCTACCACCGGCGTGGCGGTAAAGTATCTGTCTAAATCAAATGCAGCCACCGTCGGTATTATTGGTACCGGTCATCAAGCGTCCACCCAATTGGAGGCGGTCTGCAAAATCAGGAAGGTCTCTCTGATCAAGGCCTACAGCCGCACCGCCCAACGCCGCGACGCCTTCGCCAAGACTATGACCGACTCATTGGGGGTAAAAGTTACATCATCGGCCAGCAGCGAAGCAGCGGTGCAGAACAGCGACATCGTTATTTGTATTGCCGCCGCCATGGACCCGGTCCTGGAAGGCAAGTGGATTTCGCCGGGTTGCACCATCATCGGCGCCGGCCCCACCACCTGGCGAGCGAAGGAAGTAGATGACGACACGTTGACCAGAGCCGACCGAATTTTTGTCGATTCGGCGGAACAGGCCCCCCTGGAGGCGGGAGATATGTCCAGTGCCGTGGACCGGGGGATTCTGCAGTGGAACCAGCTTCAAGAACTTAGGCACGTAGTGGCGGGCAACATCAAAGGCAGAGAGGGCGACCAGGAGATCATTTACGCCAAGCTGATGGGCACCGGCGTTGCCGACGTGGCTGCCGCCAAGTTGGCCTATGACCGGGCCAAGGCCCAGGGTCTGGGTACCGAGATGGAGTGGTAGGCCCCGGCCGCATCATCGCCGCAGCAGACGGTCGCCGCAGGCAGTGCAGTAGGCCGCGTTGGGGCGGGTTGGGTGCTG
>JACZRM010000090.1 GCA_022576105.1 Chloroflexota bacterium
GCATAATGGACCGGTAGCTAATATCCCGATAGTTTCGGGACACCCCTCGGCAGCAATTGAATTGGCCAACGCAATCGGGGCAGCCTTAATTAGCGCTGCCCCGAATTTGTTTTTTACCTTGATTTTGCCGCCCGCCCCAGTAATCGACCTTTTACCGAATATTCAGCCACCGTCCAGGCCCTCAAATTATGGTCATGGCCACCAATTACATAAACTCAGTGCCTCGGTGGCTCAGTGGCTGTATAGCTCATAGGCTGTGTTGCTTACTGACTCAGTGCCTCGGTGACTCAGTGGCTGTGTGGCTCAGTGGCTCAATCCTCAATCGTGATCAGGGATTCAGGCCGCTCTCCGGACAAGACCCTTTTAATGTTGGAGTAGGCGAAGTCCCCAGCCCTCAAGTCGGTCTCGTGGCTGCTTCCAGCCATATGAGGAGTAATCACCACATTTTCCAACTCGAAAAGCGGGTTGTCCTCTGGAGTAGGCTCTTTCTCCAGCACGTCCAGCCCTGCTCCGGCGATAAGTCCATCCTTTAACGCTTGGTACAGCGCTTTTTCGTCGATCACCGGGCCCCGGCAGGCATTGATCAGGTAGGAAGTGGGCTTCATCATCTCAAGTTCCCGGTGAGAAATCATGGCGCGGGTCTGGCGATTCAAGGGCACATGCAGGGAAACGATGTCCGATTCTCTGAGTAATTCCTCAAATGCCACCGGCTCGGCGTTCAGCTCCCGCTGAGTCTCCTCAGGAATATTCACCACGTCGTAGTAGATAGTGCGGGTATCGAAGCCCTTGAGACGCTTCGCTACGTGCTTCCCAATGCGACCCAGACCCACGATGCCCACGGTCTTGTTGGTGATCTCAAACATTTCAAATCTGGCCAGGTCACCCCTCCACTGGCGCTGTCGGACCGCCCGGTCCCAGTGCAGCATGGTCTTCTTGGAAACGGCGATCATCAAGGCGATGGTCTGCTCGGAAACCGCGATAGCATTGGCCCCGCCGTTGTTGGCGATGGGAATTCCCATCTCGCCGATGTTCCCAACGTCCAGGCGGTCAAATCCAGCGCTCAATGTCTGTATCAGCTTGACGTTGGGGCACTCTTTTAGGACATCTACAGAGATGGAAGAAGAAATGATGGCATCTGCATCGCGACAGAGTTCGATCTGGTCGGCATGGGGCAGGTTGATATCCACCAGCGTAACCTGGGTGTCGGCTTGGGCCATACTCTTGATGAATTCGGCACGCTCCGTGAGCGCGGTTACAAAAGCAATTCTAGCGTCAGGCATCGCGGCACCTTCCTAGATTCAGAGTCTCTAGCAAAATCGCTAATTGCTCATCCAACGGCTATCGATAGTGAGCTATCTAAAATCCCCCAACCCCCTTTCGTAATGGGGGCTATCGACTCTCCCCCTTTCGTAATGGGGGACTGAGGGGGATTTCCTCGGGCCTTTGGGCAACTTGCATTTCATTATCGTTAAGTGTTCTTAGTATCCGGGTTTAATGGGCCTTTGGTCCGGCTGCAATCGGCCGCTGCTGTCTTTTACTCGGCTCCCAAGTGGCGGGCCGTTTCGCCGATGACCCGGTCGATGACCGACAAAATTTGATCGATTTCTGCAGCGGTGACACAGAGCGGCGGCATGATGTTCATCACGTTGCCTCCCTTCAGGAAGATTCCCTGCTCGGCAAATCCCTGGGTGAGGCGCGGGCCAAGGTCAGCCTCTTCCGGGAAGTACTCCTTGGTCTGCCGGTCCCGCACCAATTCCAGGCCGCACATCAACCCCAAACCCCGGGCGTCGCCAATAATCTGGTGCCTTTGCTTCAATTCTTGCAGGCCTTCCAGCAGACGCCGACCCATTTTGGCCGAGTTCTCCACCAGGTTTTCCTGCTCAATGATTTCAATGTTCTTCAGGGAGGCGGCCGCGGCTACCGGATGCCCGCCAAAGGTTATCACGTGGCGCAGCGCGGCTTTGGCGCTGCCGACAAACGAGTCGGCGATGGGTTTGCGCACAATGGCCCCGCCCATCGGTATGTATCCGCTGGTAATCCCCTTGGCAACGGTCATGATATCTGGAGTAATGTTCCAATGCTGGCAGGCGAACATCTTGCCGGTGCGTCCAAAGCCGGTGATCACTTCGTCGGCGATCAGCAGGCAGCCGTAGCGATCGCAAATTTCTCTCAGCATGGGCCAATAGTTGGGGCCGGGCACCACTGCCCCCTGGGGACTGGAAACCGGCTCGCCGACCACTGCCGCGATAGTTTCCGGGCCTTGGAATTTTATGATCTCCTCGATGGCTCTGGCGCAGCGCTCGGCGCATTCCTCCGGCGTGCTGCCGCCGTATTCACAGCGGTAGGGGTTGGGCTGGGGACCGTGGAAGCAACCGGCCAGCAATGGCTCATAGTCGGTCTTGGGCAAAACCGGCGACCCACCCAGGGCCAGCGCGCCAAAGGTGGCTCCATGGTACGAGCCTTTACGACTGATAAATTTGGTCCTGGTGGGCTCACCGATGCGTTTGAAGTAGGCCCGGGCGATCTTCATTGCTGTTTCCACCGCCTCAGACCCGCCGCTGGTGAAGAAGCACCGGGACAGGTCTCCCGGCGTTATCTCGGCAATTTTCTGGGACAGTCGGACCGTCGGCTCGGTGGTGGTGCCCATGGGCATGTAGGTCAGTTGCAGCATTTGTTGGTAGACTGCGTCGGCGATCTCGGTGCGACCATAGCCAATGTTCTTCAGCCACAGGCCGGACATTGCATCGATATAGGTGTTGCCCAGAGCATCGGTAACTTTGCAGCCTTTGCCCTCGACGAAGATCTGGGGTTCACCCTTTTCGGCCATTTCGCTGGGTTCCCGCAGGTAGACCCAGAGGTGCTCCAGCGCCGATTTCTGTAGCTCTTGGACTTCTGCTTCGGTGTGGGTTGCCATGCTGTCCCTCCGCTATTGGAATGAGCTTCTCGACCTGTATGAGTTGCTGCCCGCGTTGATCAGATGCCGATCTATCGGTGCGATGGCCGCGCTGCCAGGGCCGAATCCCAGGCGCGGTTGGTTTCAAGTCTCAAATTATGGGGCGTCGGGGAGAGCTTGTCGAGCAGGCCTGTCAGATTGGACGCCGGGGAATAGTAGTGCGCTAGTTTAGTTTTCGTCATGCCGGCGCAAGCCGGAATCCAAAAGAGCTTTTGAACACCGATTGTATCTGGACCCCAGCCTTCGCCGGTGTGACAATGTCCCGCTCTTTGACACCAAACTGATACACTATCCGAGCCTCGTTTAATCGCCTTGAGACCAGCTCTGGGTGGCATTTACTCCGGTTCGATCAAATACGGGTACATGGCCAGCGGTGTAGCCGCCAGCAGACCGGCATCCACCGGCAGGGTCACACCGGAGATCCAGCGGGCTTCGTCCGACGCCAGGAATTGCGCCGCCCAGGCCACGTCCCACGCGGTGCCTTCGGTCCCCAGCGGTCCGGCCCGGCGGCGTAGGTCCAGCATCTCCTCGGTCGAGTGGCGGGCCACCATCGGGCTGCGTACATGCCCGGGGGCAATGCAATTGACCCGAATGTTGTTCCGTCCGTAATGCACCGCCATCGAGTTGCTCAGGCCGATGATGCCGCCTTTGGAGGCCGCGTAGGGATGGCTGGGCCGACCGCTGCCGGCACGCAGGCCCACTATCGAGGACAGGTTGACTATTGAGCCGCCCCCAGCCTCGATCATCTGGGGGATGGCGTGCTTGCTGGTGAGCATGACGCTCTTCAAGTTGACATCGATAACCGTGTCCCAGAACTCCTCATCCACATCAGTGACCGAACCAGGGCCGCTGATGCCAACGTTGTTGATCAGCACGTTCAGCTTGCCGTACCGAGATAATGCAGCCTGCGCCATTCCCTGACAGTCTTCGTTGCTGGTAACATCGCCCACGAACACGGACGCCTCTCCGCCTTCCTCCTTGATCGTCGCCAGGGTCGTCTCCGCGTTCGCTTGGTTGCGGTCTACCAAGAGCACCTTGGCGCCATTTCGGGCAAACAAAATTGATATGGCTTGGCCAATTCCCACAAAGTCGCCGCTGCCGGTTGCACCGGCTCCGGTCACAATGGCTACTTTGTCCGCTAACCTGGTTCGGTCCCCGGTCATGGCTGCTCCCTATCTTCCAATTCTTGGGTAAAGCACTATAGTATGAGGCAGTATAGTATAGAACAGCTTCGGCAGCGGGACAAATCCTGCTAAATTGGAACGCCTAACAGAATGCAATGCTAGTTTCCTTGAGGATCGAGGAAATCCCCCTCAGGCCCCCTTTACGTAAGGGGGATGGGGGATTTTAGATTACCTATAGCCTTTGTATGGGTAGCTGGCATTATGTTAGAGACTATTAGTCTTTGGTGAAGGTAGAATGAAAATAGGGGTAAATCTAATAAATTTCGGCCCGGGCGCAAGTCCTCAGTCGATGCAGCGTTGGGCCCAGCTTGCCCAGGCCTTGGGCTACCATCTGATCATGACTTCCGATCACATCAGCATCACGCCCGATGTGCAGTCCAGATATCCCGCGCCTTTCTATGAGCCCATATCCACGCTGGGTTGGTTGTCCGGCATCACTACCGATATCGAAATCGGCACGACGGTGATAATCATGCCCTATCGCAACGTGCTGGAAATCGCCAAGGCCACCGCCAACATCGACCAGTTTAGCGGAGGGCGTCTCATCTTGGGGGTAGGCATTGGCTGGGCGCAGCAGGAATTTGACGCGCTTAGAGTACCCTTCAACCAGCGGGGAGCCATCACCAACGAGTACCTGGAGGCGCTGAAAATCCTCTGGACCCAAGACGTTGCCTCTTACCAGGGAAAGTTTGTCTCTTTCACCGATGTGCATACCGCGCCCAGGCCCCTGCAAACCCCTCACCCGCCAATTTGGGTTGGCGGCCCCAGTGACGCCGCGCTGAGAAGGGCGGTGCGCTACGCCGACGCCTGGCATCCGATTCGTATCAGTATGGACTGGTTCAAGAACAAGGGAATACCTCGCCTGACCGCCATCGCCCAGGAAGAAGGCCGTCCGGTGCCGGCCCTGTGCCCCAGAATCAAGCTGCGCATTTCAGATTCTCCGGCGGGGGACGACGGGCGATTGTTGGGTGAGGGAAATCTGGAGCAGGTTCGACGGGACCTGGCCGGGCTGGAGGAGTTGGGGTGTGATTATGTGCTGCTGGACACTTTCTACGATGACCTGGAAGCAGTCAAGAACAACGAAGCGGCCTGGCGTCTGCTGGCGGTTATGGCGGAACAGGTGCTGGACTTGAAAAACCAGACCGTGCGGTGACGGCAAATCGCGGATATTCTAAACTATCGCCAATCAGACGGGCTTTGCCTTAAAAATGTATATTGTGCTATGTGATTCAGGCAAAGAGCCATTCTTTGATGTCACCCGGAACGTAGTGAAGGGTCTAATATCCAACAAATTAAATTCTTCACTCGATGTTTACCACTCAAAGCTGCCGGCAATTCGATGACTACCGAAACACCCATCATTACAGAAACGGAGCCAATCCAGAGGACTCTGGAAGAGATTTTGCCGCCCTACACGGTGATTCTCCACAACGATGACCACAACTCAATGGATTATGTGGTGGATGCCCTGGTCAAGAGCGTGACCAGTCTATCGGTGGAGGAAGCGGTGAGCGTTATGCTGGAAGCCCACAATGCCGGGCGGGCAATTGTCATCGCCTGCCCGCTGGAACAAGCCGAGTATTACCGGGACCGTATTCGGAGTTTCAGCCTGGGGGTAACTATCGAGCGGGCCTGAGCGCGGGTAGTGTATCAGTTTGTTTATGTTGGGAATGATAACTATTGGCCACACCGGAGAAGGCCGGTGTCTAGATACAAGCGTGACTGAGCTATTCTAAGGGATCCCGTCCCTCGCTGGAATGACGAGACCGAAACTGATAAACAACCTGACTGCGAATACCGTCACCACTGTTTCGTAAAGGAGTTGCCCTTTCATGCGCACCAACACAACCAAGGCAAAATTGGCGGAAGGCAAAGTAGTCTTTGGGGGAATCATCACGCGCTATGCGCCAGACCTGGTGGAGATACTAGGGGCCATTGGCTACGACTTCGTGATGATCGACTGCGAGCATGGCCCCATGAACCTGGACCAGGTAGAGCACATGGTCCGGGCGGGAGAGGCCTTTGGAATCACGCCGATTGCCCGCATTCCCGACCACTCTGAGTCAACCATCCTGCGGTATCTGGACCGAGGTCTGCAGGGCATTATTGTCCCGCATATCAACACCGGAGCAGAAGCCGCCGCGGTGGCCAAAGCCGCCCGGTATTATCCTGACGGTAATCGGGGCATGGGCGGAGGCCGGGCCCACGACTATGGTATTGGACATTCCCGGGACGAGTCAACCAGATGGATTAACTCTCAGCTATTGGTTATTCCCATGGTGGAGGATGTTGAGGCGGTCAAGAACCTGGACGAAATCCTGGCCGTTGCAGGCGCCGATGTGTTGCATGTGGCCGCTTCAGACCTTGGCCAGAGCCTGGGCAATCCAGGCCCCGAAGAGGTGCGCCGGGTGATGAAGGAAGTTATTCCCAGGATCAGGTCCGGCGGCAAATCCGTTGGGGTGGGCGGCAACGCGCCAACAGATACCGCGGGAGTGGCCGAGTTTATCAAGTTGGGCGCAAATTTCGTGACCATCTCAGCCTGGGGCTTGCTGCGCTTGGGAGCGGAAGACTTTCTTAGAAAAGTTCGGGCCGAACTTTGAGGCAGCGCGTCTATTACAGGACTCCGGGCCAGAACGCCGGGGCCGACCCAACTGTGCGCCCGCGTCAACCGGTATTGCCGGGAGCGCCAGTTTACCCGCCGGGAAAGCAAAGGCGGTTGCA